>JAAZFB010000067.1 GCA_012511915.1 Clostridiaceae bacterium | reverse complement strand
TCGTTATATACTGATGAGTTTCATAACTTAAAGAAAGTGCCAATTCTCACTCGCGTAGTGTTTTTTTATGGTTATTTACTATGATGTCCATTTCACCGTTTTCAATAAAGTATAACTCAATTTGTGAATGGAAATGTGGTAGGCATTGGTCGTTTTCATATTCCATATAATAGAGTTTATTATATCTTTCTCTTTCTATTGCAAATTTAGCGTTCATACTTCCTCCAAACAAAACAACAATTGGCACTATATTTTAAAAAAATGGCAAGATACCCGCAATTATTGGTGTTATAATCATTATAAAACAAAGAATATTAAAAGTAAAGAATAATATTCCTCTAAAAAAAATAGCACATGCAATAAATCGGATTTAGTATAATAGCAGAAAAGGAGATTAAAATGATTATCGGAGTACCAAAAGAAATAAAAAACAACGAATATAGGGTAGCTGTTACACCTGATGCAGCAGCCGAGCTTGTGAGATGTAAGAACACAGTATATGTTCAAAAAGGTGCAGGAATCGGATGTGGTTTTTCTGACGAAGATTATAAAAAAGCGGGAGCAGAAATATTAACCAACGCAGATGATGTGTTTGAAAAATCAGAAATGATTTATAAGGTTAAGGAAATTCTCCCTGATGAGTATAAATACATGAATGAAGGAAAAATAGTTTTTACTTACCTTCATTCAAATGCTCATCCTGATATGAACAAGGCTCTGCTCGACAGCAAAATTATTGGTATAGCTTATGAGGATATAATTGACGAAAATAAGCAATTTCCGCTTCTTGCTCCTATGAGTGAGCTTGCAGGAAAGGGAGGGTTTCTTGCGGCACTTTATTACTCCCAGTCGGTTCACGGCGGACCGGGAACATTACTGGCAAATGTTCGCGGAGTTGAAACACCTAAGATTACAATTATAGGTTGCGGCTACTCAGGCATGGGTGCAGCCGAGCTTGCCGCTTCTTTCGGCAACAAGGTCACAATGCTTGATATAAATTATGAAGCAATGGCAAAAGCAAGAGAGCTACTTCCGTCAAACGTTGAGTTTTTGTAATCAACACATGAAAACATTATAAACTGTCTTAAAACCTCCGTTGCAGTTATTAACTGTATTTTGTGGCCAAAAACACGCACGGATCATCTGATTTGCAGGGAGGACCTTTGCATAATGAAAAAAGGTGCTGTTATAATCGATGTTGCATGCGATGATGCCGGAGCGGTTGAAACTTGTCGTTCTACAACACATGACGACCCGATTTATTATGAAGAGGGAATTCTCCACTACTGCGTTGATAATATTCCGTCTGCATTTTCAAGAACAGCTTCTATTAAGCTTTCTTCGGCAACTCTCCCATATGCAAAGGAAATTGCACAAAAAGGTGTAGAAGGTGCGCTCAAAGACAACAAAGGGCTTCGTAGAGGTCTTTCTTTCTGGTATGGAAAGCTTACGCTTTTGGAAACAGCTGAAAAATACGGTCAGGTATTTTTCTCACCAGACGATATTTTTAGTTAACAGTTTATGAAAAAAGGATTGTTTGACTATCTACATATAATTATCGGATCGCTTATCCTTGCTTTAGGGATAAACGTTTTCCTTGCACCCAACAAAATATCAACCGGCGGAGTCGGTGGATTAGCAACCATATTTCTCTATGTATTCAGAATACCGATGTCGTTATCAACACTGGTTTTAAACTTGATACTTTTTGTCATCGGATACAAAACTCTGCCAAAGTCATCAATAGTAAAAACTCTTGTCGGGATTGTATTTTTATCTGTTTTTTTACAGTTAACATCCTACATTAGCTACTATTGTGATGACATGATGATTTCTGCTATTTTCGGCGGAACACTGGTTGGAGTGGGAGTAGGGCTTGTCGTACTTAAAGATGCTTCAACCGGTGGCAGTGATTTTGCAGCAATAATACTTAATAAAGCTATACCGTATATTTCTTTAGCAACTTTTATTCTCATTATAGATGCGTTAATCATTCTAACATCCGGAATGGTTTTCAGAGATTATACAATAATGTTCTACTCAGTGCTTTCCCTTTATGTCAGCACAAAGGTTACTGATATGATAATGGTCAGGGGAGATTACGCAAAATCGGTATTTATAATTTCTGAAAAAAGCAATGTGATTGCAAAAGAAATTTTGGACACAATTGAGAGGGGCGTTACCGGAATTTACAGTAAAGGGCTTTATCACGGGAAAGATGGGCTTATGCTTTTGTGTATAGTAAAGAGCAAAGAGCTTCATATTCTTATGAATATAGTAAAGAAAATAGACAAAGAAGCCTTCGTTATTATTTCCGAGGCGCGCAAGATTTTGGGCGAAGGTTTTAAGGAACAGTAATACTATTCCTCATTTAAAATATTGACAAACTTTTTTTGTCAATAGCTGAGTTATACTGTACCTAAATTAAATTATTGATTTAATTTATACTAATCCTCATTATTGAACAGTATCTACTATTTTCTTCAATTTGCTTATCATTGAAACCATTTGTGCTCGTGATATTTCCTCATCATCATTTACGCCGCAATCTACCCCATTATCCTCACACCATTTTATTGCATCAGTTTCCGGATTATTCTTTGGTGCCGCATAATGATATAATGCATTTGCAAATTGCTTGTATGTTATGTTTTGTTCGGGTGCAAATATATAATTGTCTGTCCCGGGCATAATTCCTGAATATACAGCCCATGAAGCAGCCTTACTAAAATAACTGTCAACCGGTATGTCGGCAAAATCCAAGTTTCCCGTTTCAGGCTGACTGCCTTTCATTCTATACAGAACAGCAGCTGTCATCCCCCTTGTTGCAGGTGTATAAGGTTCAAATCTGTCGCCTGATACACCGCTTATAATGCCGTTTTTCCCCATTAAATCCACATCATTGTAAAACCAATCATTCTCGTCTATGTCTTTAAATGCTTTCGCAGCCGAATCACGGTATATTGTAAACTCATCAACTACCGTCATATCTGTGGTTCGGTATGTTACAACCGAGAATTTTCCGTCGGTAATTTCTATTTTTGATACATTGGGTATGTGCTCCTGATTTTTTACTGCGGCAAAAGGAAAATCCTGATCTTTTATTTTATAGCTCTTGGCTTTGGTGGCGGAATTAAGCGTTAAATACAGTATTCCGTCAGGATTGCTAACCGCTGTCGGAGCTTTATCCCTTCCTTTTCCGTAAAAATAATTTTCCGATTCTGTAATCGGTTCAATCCCATCCATAATATATGTGCGGCAATAAACATGGTCGTGCCCTTGCAGTACAACGTCAATGCCCATTTCTTCAAATATAGGCGCAATATTGTTTCTGAAGCCTTCGGGGGCAATTATATGGCTGTCATTCGCATGATTAGATACCGTATAAACCGACTCGTGCATGGCAACAATCTTCCATTTAAAATTGATATTCTTTGTTTCTTCCATCACCTGTTCCATAAACGCTTTATGCTCGTCAGCCGATTCCAACTCATTTGCATTATTCAAAACTATAAACAGAACATCATTGTATACAAAATAGCTGTCACCTCCGGCAACTGTTACTCCGTACTGTGACGATTCGTTGGCAATGTTAAAATGCTGACTATATGCATTGGAATTGGTATCGTGATTTCCGATTACAGTTGCCACACGGTATTTTTTAAAGAAATCGTGGTCAAGAAACCTATCGTATTCATCTTCGTTCCACGCCTTATTCACCTGGTCGCCAAGGGAAAAAACAAAAGATATATCAGAGAATTGCTCTTCATTATCAAGCCTATACAAAGTTCTTTTCCATTCTTCTGTATCTGTATCCTTATTAAAAACCCCACTGCTGGCATCTCCAAAGCTTGCGCCAATTTGTGCGTCCGCCAAACATGCGAAGTTGAAATTGCCTTTTGCACCTGTTTTGAATGTGTACTGATTACTTTGAAATCCGTTTCCACTAATCATATATACATATTCAGTATCCGGTTCAAGCCCGGTAACAGTTGCTTTATTACAGTATTTATTTATATCATTTGACATAATGGTAGTTGTCGAAATTTTCTGTACATTCTCCGGCATTGCACCGTCAATTAATTCACTCTTTTTAACAAAACTCAAAGTATTTGCGTCTTTTTTAGTTGAATGCCAAGTGAAATTTGCCTTGCTTTCATCATCCCCCATAGATATACAGAGATTTGTTACGTGCTCAATCGGTTCGTCAACAAGCCTCAGGTTTGTCATGTTAAACCAGATATTATCTGAGGTCGCATTTCCGTTATGCAGCTCAACGGCAATTGTATTTTTACCTTGTTTCAGTATACTCAAATCATATACCTCAAAGGTTATTTGCGTAAAATAGCGATAATTTGAACCCCCGTGAACCGTATTGCTGTCAATAGGGTGACACAGCGCCTTTTTTTCAGGTGTAACGGCGGTATCATCTAATGTAGCTGCTTTCTTTCCGTTAATATATATGATTGCGCCGTCATCATACTGAATATCCCCCACAAGCTTTGTCATACCCGAAAGCGTCGGAACTTCAAATTCCGTTCTGAAAAAATATGTAGGAATACAATTTGTTCCCTCGCAGCCTAATAAAACTGTATCTGCAACATAGCCATATCCTAAATCTGCGCCGCCTTTTTTAGCTCCAAATGGCCCATTCGCTGTTTTCCATCGACTATCATCGAAGTCTGGTGCAGCCCATGAGGTTCGCTCATATCCAGCACTTGAAGAATCACCGGCAGGGTCTGTATTATCATCAAGGTACTTCCAAACCGTATTACTGTCAATACCAAGCTGATAAACCTTTTCCGGGTATATTTTTTCTGCAAAGCCTGTTGTAGCAACTGCCGAAAACAACATTACCATAGAAATAAATAACGTTAAAGCTCTTTTCATTTTCATTTTCATAACCATCCTTTCGTTTTTTTAAGCTTGGGTAACGCCATAAATACAAAGCTACCCATCACTTAAGCCTTTGCTTTTCCCGTCGCAAATCCGTTGTATTCATTTAAAAAACCTTCGGCATATTTTTTCATACAAATGGATATAATATCATCTTTAAATCCAAAGGTTATATTTAAATTACCAAAGTATTTATCTATAATCTGTACCTTAATAAACAATTTTTGCGGTTCAACCCACGCAGCAGAGGCAGCACACCTGTAATAATTATTAGGTTCAAATACCGTCCCTATATTATTTGAATATCCCTCTTGAGGGAAGAGACCATATTCGTTTTTACACATGCCAAATGTAATAGCTTTATCACCTTTTTCATTTGTATATTCAAAAACACCTGTCTTGCCGCAAAAGGTCAGTTTAATTCTATTAATCCCCATTGGATTCTTATCAATCATATATGTGACTCCGCTAATTTTATCTGAAAATGCGGAATTACTGTTTCCGTGTGCAGATGAAAGAGTTAGCCCTTGTATATAGTTTTCCAAATTATTATAAGCATTATTGTCGGTTTCAACTTTGGCAGGATTAGCAATTAGTTCAAAAAAATTATCTATAATAATTTTTTTAGCCATATCATTGCCTTGGTTGTCACCGTTGTATATCATAATCAAATCCTTATCAGGCACGCATACCGCTAACTGACACCCCATTCCGTTAAAAAAATATGCGTTATTATATGTCATCCAAAACTGATACCCATAGCCTTGTGTATCATAATCGTCATATCCTGAAAGGTTGTTATCAATTTGTTTGCTTGTTGCCTTACTTAGATATTCAGCGTTTAATATTTGTTCTTCGTTCCATTTCCCTTCATTCATAACAAACCTTGCTACCTTCAGCAAATCGAGCGGTGTACACAGTACTCCTGAATCTCCCCATGAATGTCCGCCAGGGCATTTAAGACAATATGCTTCTTTGGACACACCAATTTTATCAAAAAGCTTCAGATGCAGATAATCCATAAAAGGCATTTTGGTAATTCTTTCAACCAATGCACCTAAAACAAACGAGCCGGAGCTGTCGTACTGAAAAATCAAACCGGGGCATCTTGAAAAAGCATTATCATTATCAAAATAGTATTGCACTCTGTCATTCGATTTAGCGACAAACCAGTTCCTGTCCTGTTTTGCAGTACTCATAATCAGCATATCACGGATTGTTTGTTTTCTCATATTCTCATCTAACTGAGCTTCAAATTCATCTTCAAAATAATTAATAATCTTATCGTCCAATGAAATAAATCCATCCTGCTCCAAAAAACCGATTGCAATAGAAACAAAGCTCTTGCTAATTGAGTACATCCTATGCAAATCCCCTTGTTTGAAAGGCTCCCAATAATGCTCAAAAAATATCTTATCACCCTTTGATAAAATCAAGTTATGGGTTGAAAGATTATGTTTTTCCAAGGCTTTAATATATTTAATTACATTTTCAGATGAAACTCCAATATCCTCCGGTTTAACGACATTCATAGTATTTCCTTGCCTTTCGTAATACTAAATACTCTGTAATACTATATGCGAACCTCCGCCGATGCTTTGTTCTTATAGCAAATACGTTCACCCTCATCATAAAGACTGTCCAGGTAGGACAGATAACTTTCTTTAGATTCAAAGGGTGCGTTGTATCCTTCGATTATATCCCTTGCTCTGCGTGCATTGTCTCCGAGAAGAAGTCTAAGCATAGCAAGCTGCCATTTTGCCGATTTTATCATTGCTGTTTCATTGTCAATTATACGGTAATTATCACCGTGACAGATACCCCCTGCACCGGGGATATAGGGGTGGAGTATTGGCATTACGCATGATAAATCTCCCATATCTGTACTACCTGCGGCGATTACACCGGTTTCTTCAAATATTTCACCCGGCACTGCTATGGCCAGAGCCTCCCGTGCTAATTCAATCATTTTCGTATCATTTACATATGGTGCGTAGCCCGGTATGTCCCTGATTTCAATATTCGCACCAAGCGACAGCGCCGCGCCGCATAACGCACGATTTGTTTTGTGGTTGGCATTGTTTATAGCAGCAAAGCTACTGCCTCTGACTTGGCATTCAAGGCGTAATAGGTCAGGAATGGCATTAACGACACTTCCTCCATTGGTGATAATCGGATGCACCCTTATGATATCCTTTTCCTGAAAGGTTTCACGAATAGCATTAACTGCGTTTAACCCTAAGTTTGCAGCATATAGCGCATTGCACCCCTTCCACGGGGCATCTCCGGCATGGGCGGAAACGCCGTGATAAATGATTTCTTTTCCGATGAACCCAACACCGCCCTTATCAACCTCATAACCACCGGAGGCACTTGTGTGCACCATAAACGCAGCATCCACACCATCAAAATATCCTCTGCTTAAAAACTCCGTCTTGCCGCCGAAATACTTGATTACACCTTTTTCTCTCAGCTTGCTTCGGTAATCCAATTCAATCATTTCCTCAGCAGGAACGGCGCAAAGTCTGATTTTACCGTACATATTATCCAACGCACCCGGCTCCCGTAGTGCCGCCGCAACGCCAACAAGTGCAGCACACTGTGCGCTGTGTCCGCAGCAATGCACGGCACCAGTCGACGGATCGGCTTCAGGGTGAGCGGCACAAATCAGTGCATCCAATTCCCCTAAAACCAAAATTTCCGGCCCCGGTCTGCCTGTATCAAGTACAGTATAAAAGCCCGGAATATTCTCAGCGGTAACAAGCTCATATCCAAGCTTCTTAAATATATTCTCCATATAGCGGCTTGTTTTTACCTCACGGTATCCGCTCTCAGGATTTTCCCATATGTATTTATGGGTATTAAAAACCAGATCTCGATATTTCCCAACTGCTGTTACAACTGATTTCTTATGCATTCATTCTCCTCCGCAAAACTTCTGTCTTTTTCTTCCCCGGTATGTTCATACATAAGCCACATATAATCCATATAGCTTTTAAGTATTTTATCAACCGACCAGTCAAGCTTTCTAAGTTCATCACGCCAAAGGCTTTCCCATTCAAGTGAAAGGCAGCCCTTATAATTACCATTATTTAAGATGCCAATAATTTCCTTTATCGGCATCTCCCCTTCACCAATCGGTGTGTATTCGTAATCATGCCAAGTGGCATCATCTCGTTTTTTACCATCTTTAATATGAACATGTGATATATATTTTCCAATCAGTTCCCATGTTTCCTCCGGACTTTCACCGTCTTCAATAGGGTGCATAATGTCCCATATTATTTTGAGATTTCCCCTGTCAACATCTTCAATAAGCGTTTTAAGTACCCTTCCTGTTGAATATTCATTGTGAGTTTCCACCCAAATTTCCTTTGACGTATAGTCACACATTGTCCGAAGCGACTTTACAATTTCGCTATGCTCGAAAAGAATTTTAGGGTCGCTGTAGCGTCTGCGAAAGTTACCTAGAAAAACACGCATACCTAATATGTTGGTATTCTCCATTTGTGATAATATTGTCTTCGCATCTTCGAGCTGCTGTTCGTTCACATCGCGTATGCAAATACTACTGCCAACATTTATAACATTGAGAAAGTCCGCATGAACAAAGCTGTTATCAGGTTTTGTACGCACCTCAACACCAAAGAAGCCGTATTTGTCACACAATTCTTTTAACCTCCGTGCATCGTAATCCATGCAAGGAAGTGTTGAAAATATATGTTTCAAAGTATCCTCCTTTAGGCTATTGTCATTGTTTGCGCAATCTCTTTTGTTATTTCATTTAACATTTTCCCGCCACCGAAATAGCTTTCTATATCGTCAATTAAGTATCCTGTTATTTTGCTTCGCTTGTCAAAGGTTGGTCCTGCCTGGTGAGGAAACACAACTACATTTTCAAGGGTTAATAGCTCACTGGTTTGGGGCAGCGGCTCTTTCTCATACACATCCAAAAGCGCTCTGAAACGGTTCTCCTTTAAGCTCTCAATCAAAGCTTTTTCATCAATTACCGAACCTCTTGATGTATTGATAAATATTGCGCCGTTTTTAAGCATTTTGAAATGCTTTTCATTAATCATATGGTATGTTTGCGGACATTTTGCGGTATGCACCGATATCACCTTGCACGTTTGGAATATTTCGTCCAGACTTGCATATGAAAACCCCATATTACGTGCGGTTTCTTCATTGGGTCTTGTGGAATACACTTTAATTTTGCAGTTATACGGTTTAAGCATTTCAATTACATTTCTCGAAATTGAACCTAACGAAACAAGGCCTACTTCTTGCTCTATAAGTCCCTCAGTATGTGCATCCCATACCCATTTGCCATGCTTTAAATCGCTTGAATATTTCCCCATATCCCTTAGCATGAAAAGCATATATGATATTACGCCCTCCGCAACAGAGCGTGCATAATACCTGTTTCCGCTAAGCACACTTACGTCTGTATCAAAAACCCCCAAATCTATTATCCCACCTACAGTGCCGCCTGTATGAACTATAAGTTTTACATTTCCTAAATATTCTTTCTTGATTGTCGGCTGCCCCCAACCTGTTATCAGCACATCGGTGGTGAGAAGCATATTTTTAAGCTCCTCACCCACCAAAGCTGTGTCGCTTCCATTTAAGGTCAATTTAGAAATGCTTTGTAACCGCAAAATAATATCATCAGTAATAAAGCTATCTCTTACTCTGCCCCTTGGCAGATTTACGAATATGTTCACAGTCATATCACCCTTTAATCAATCGGTTTTCGAGCTGATTCATTCTACAAGCGAGGCATCGTTAAACACAACAACCTCTTTAAGCTCATCGCTTCTGTATCTTAACAGAATCCTTGAATATGCGTCATTCCCATTGTGAACATAGTCGGCAATGTCATCATATGTCCCGGCATAAACCCTATGATTCTCCTTTTCGGAAGAGTCATATACGGTAACAGGCGTTGAAGCGTTTATTTGCGCGTATAGTATGTTGCTTGTATTATTCCACTCAATATCATTAGGTCGTATATTTATAGTTTTGGTAGTACCTCCGCTTGCATATACGAATTCGATTAAGCCCTCCGCACGTGATTTAACATAACCATGGAATACATGAGTGCTCTGTTCGACTTCTTTAACGTTGATAAGTTCTGTCTGTCCTTTACTGATATTTTTCAGAGTAACGGTCTTATCATCTTTGTTGTATTTTACTACTGCTGTTGAACTATCAACATATACTAAATGTCCAAGATAATCCGTATCGTAACGTATAACATCACCCTGTATTAATTTAAGTCCTTCAAATGTGCTTTCATATTTTGGAGAAACCTTTACCTTTTTCATCGCTCCGTTTATTATACCCTCTACGCAGCTTAAAACCTCATTTGTACCTTCGTCATATACCTTATAAACTTTGTTGACGGTCAAAAATGTATGATTATAAGACATACCATACCCATTATATGTAATTATAAGTGCCGCATAGGGTGATGAATTGTCAACCTTATATGCTGCAAGGTAATATGAGTTACCTCTAGTCATTGAAGTGGCACTACCGTATGATAAATAATTATCATCTTCGAGATAAGCTTTGTCAGAAAGGTTCGTGGTCCTTATAGCAATATGAGTGGTTGTTGTGTCTGTGGGAATTGAGAATCCCAAGCTTCCGTCACTGCTGAAAACGCTTGTACTGCTTGAAATATGTGTAAGTGAATTCATACCCTCATCAGTACCAACAATCGGTGTGTCCAGTTCTGATATTTCGTTGTTATCATTGAGCTTATATCTTACAGGAAAAACACCGGTAGGCAAGTTGCTTGAACCTACCGTAACAGTCCCAACCATCGATATTTTTGTATATGCATCATCATAGCTTTTGCATCTTGTTCCGTCAATTACAGCATTTGGAGTAAGCGAATAAATCTCTGATTTTAAGCCGGAGCCATAGATTTTCATGCTTATCTTCCTGGATACACCTTTGTCTCTGTGGCTTGCTATAACAAGGCCATATTGAAATACACCGGTATTGTTGTTGCCTATATATGCGATATTTGAAAAAGCATCAAGGTATGCACTTATTCCGCTTCCTACACCGGGTAAGCTTTTCTCGGCTTTTTTATTTACCCTGTATTTATCTGAGTTATCAAGAATAATTGTTGTTGTTTCACCTATTTGCTCAACCTCTGTTATAACACCGCTTATTTTACGGTCGGAAACAATCATTTTTATAACTCTTGCCGTGCATTTTTCATCGTTTGCTGCAACAGATATTACCGTTCCATTTACCAAATCTTCAATTACAGCCTTTGTTCCGTCGGCAAAGGTAAGGGAGTATTCTTCAAAAAGGCTTTCGTCAATATTAATGGAAATCCCGTCGTCGTGTTTATCGAATATAAGGCTGCTTTTACTCAGTACATTATTAACTACATAGGTTTCGTATGCAACAACTCTTATTATATTATAGCGCCCGTCACTGTTGTTGTCAACCACTGAAATCTCACCGTTTTTGTTGTCTAAAAATTCCTTAGTTAACGATTTTTTATCGGGATAGTATGTTCCGTTATATATAACAGAATAGTTTTCGTCTAAAAGCAGCACTACTATCTTTTCATCTTCGTCATCGTAATACGAGATGGTGTTGTCAATCATCTCTTCTACATCGTCAAGGCTTATTGTAACAATATCATTCATACCCTTATTCATTTCGTAGTACAAACAAACTGATTTGTCGAGGGCTTCATCATATCTGTAATACACCGTTACATAGCCGCCTATTTCATTGGCAATATCTGTTGTGCCGCAGTTTAGGTTTATATATTTTCCCCCGCTGTCTAATTGAATGCTATTCTCCGGCAAATCAGATTCCGAATAGAAGGTGGTCAATGAATTTGCGACAACAATTCCTCTATGCGAAAATACGTTATGCCATTTTTCCAATATTGTTAAAGCTGTGTCCTCCTCAAAGCTATTTGGCCCTGTAATATTTACAATGTTGAGCTTTAAAGAATTGAACAGAAGTGAAACCATATCACCGCCAAGCAGTATATCGTTATAGCCGCACTCCACACCCGACATCAACTGTTTTTTCGCCGCTATAGCATTATAACCGGTCGGATAGCCTCCGAGTTCCTCAGCAAAATATGAATAGTCTGTTACACCAAGTATTATCTTGACTGCTTCGGATAATGTAATAGGTTCATTGGGGTAAAAATTTTGTTCGTTATCCAGCACACCAAGCTGTGCTAAAAACTCGATAGACGGCGCATACTCATTTGTTAATGAAACGTCACTAAACACCTCGCCTGTTGCTTTGTACCCTTCAGGCATACCTTTAATATATGCCGCCATCTGAGCGAAGTATCCCTTTTTAATTTCTGCATTATAATTGAAATCAAATGTACCATCAATCATTCCCAAAGAAACAAGTAAATTTAAGACATTTTCACGTTTGCTTGAAACAGATGTGCTTTCCTTTTCTGTTGTCAGTCGCTTTTTTGCGGCTGCATTAGCATATTGTGAGCTCATAAAATTATATATAAGCTGAGCCGCCTGAGCACGTGAAGCAAGAGTCTTAGGTGCAAAGGTATTTTCATCAATGCCGTTTATAATACCAGCCGACTTTAAAGCATAGACAGCAGTTTTAGCATAATCTGATATTTCGTTATCATCATCGAACACATCATAACCCTCATCAGCTGTGTTGACGGTATCACTTATTGTATTATAAATTATTTTCGTCATATCCTCCCTTGTTATGTCGCTGTTGGGATTAAAGTGATTTTTATCAATACCGCTTACAATACCTTTTTCGTAAGCACACATTATATATGCAAACGCCCAGTTTCCCGCAGGCACATCTTCAAACACCTGCTCATATTCCGCGGACACATCATAGAAGGCCCGTACAACGATTGTTGTGAATTCCGCGCGCGTTATATTGTTTTCGGGAATAAACTCGCCGTTGTATCCGCTTACAACGGATTTCCCCGCAAGAAACTATATTGCTTCCGCCGCCCATTCATACCCTGACAGGTCGGAAAAAGCGCTCGTTTTATCAGGCGATTTATCCCTATCAGCCGGTATTGTTACCTTCATTTCTTCGGCTTTGTCTTTTGTGACATAGGACGAGGGACCACCGACGGATGTTGACGAGAGAGCGAGCACTATTTTATTAAACTCCGCTCCCACATCTCTTATTGAACACTTGCTTTGCGAAAGCTTGTTTACAGCGGTCGCTTTCTTTGAAGATGATAACGAGTTAAAATCGGACAAATTAAGACCAATGATGTCATAATATTGTGATAACACACTAAGCGAAAAATCAGAATTGTTATCGGCAGGATAGTTTATTGCCTGCAAAACAAGCTGCGACTCAAATGTATCAACAAAAGCAGCATAAGATGAAAAATTCTGCATAGAAAGATTTTTCAACAAAACACCTTTCCCAGTTGAGGTTATTTTCTCTTTCAGCTCAAATATTTCGTTGGGCTGGGATAATGCAACATCCTTAACATCGCTTATCAAGCCCTCGTTTAAAGCGGCAATCATAATGCTTTGGTTTATCTTTCCGATAACAGTTGTAAGGGAGTCTTTGTCATTTTCGTTCAATACTACACCCTTTAATTGCTCATATGTTAAATCCCCTACAAAACTTTTCTTGGCAAGTGTATCATACAAGGCTAAATTTATGCCAAAATATTGTTTGTTATCATTAATTATTTCATAAGTATTGCTTCCGTTTTGTGCCGATGCGACTTGCATTGCAATTGGCATTCTGTATTCCATCGGTGCATAATACACAATAACCGGGCTTTCATTGCCAACGCACAGCAAATACTCGCCTTTATCGTCCGTATCGGACATAAAGATTGTATATTCATATTTTCCGTCCGAAACCTCAAGCTGACTGTAATGCGCGACAGTATCGCTCAGATTTCCGCTGATAAAAGCGGCTGTAAGATCTTCTACCGTTTTCTGCGGATACAAAAGGTAAAGCATTATATTATCGTCAACCGATGTGCCGCTTACTTTAATGCTGTTAGCATCGCTTTGCACCATTGTTGATACGGCGGCAAACGAAGTACTGAAAGAGCATGTTAGCAAGCATAATATTAAAACCAAAGCGATTTTTTTCATTCTGCCACCCCGATTTCCTCTGCACTTAATGCCCTGTCATATATAGTAATGCTCTTGAATGTAACAGCTCCGCCGTATCCTGAGGCAAAATCAGAAAGTGCTATACCGTCTGTAAGAGAGCTTGTGGAGCGCAACTCTTTTGACGATAGAAGCGTGCCGTTTACATACCATGACATAAGAGAAGATTTATTGTCAATTACTATGGTATTTACACCACTTAACGCCTGCTGTGCGGTAATTGTCGGGCGCCACGATGTAAGCGAAGCCCCTCCCCACTTTAGATAAAGACTTGTTGTATTCTGCTCCTGATAGATAACAAAGCTTTCGTTCGGCGACGACATAATTGCACATTTTTTACCTGCCACTGCCGATATGCCCGCAAGCTCAAACTGAATTGTGCAGTTATAGGAATTAATTGCGTCACTAACAGGCTGCGGCATATATGAGCTGGTTTCGGAATTTTCCGAACCTCCCGTTAAGTACAATCCGCTGCTTATCCATTTATTATTAGAATCTATAGCCAACGGAATGTCGTTTCCGTATCCGCTTAAATCGGACCATATTTTTGTTTCGTCATCGAATATGTTTCGTCCTGTATTATCATTATAATTAGCACGCAAAATTACATTCACATCTTCTATAGGACGTGGCTGAGGATTTGTGGTGCTGCAGTCTATAGTTATGGTACGTTTGTTGCCGAACTGTGACGTTACATCCACCTTCACAGTACCCGGGAGATGTATTTTTTTAATGTTTATTGCCGTTGTGCTATCCTGTGCAACAGCTTTAACATCTGCCGTCGGAGTGTTTACTGTTACAGAATAAGAGTTTTTGGAGTTAGAATAGCCTTCAAGCCTATTTCCATTTATTGTAATATATGCAATATCGGTTGAATTGACGAGCAAATTTGCCGGCTTGATACACGCTCTTGTAATATCCGAAAAATCAAGGCAATTGGCAACGACCTTCAAGCCCTCTGCATTTATATCTATTTTTGTTGAAATCGGCTTGCTTTCTCCGGCATCTACCGCAACGTTGGTGGTAAATACATCTGTCATTATGCCTTCCTTGTAGCAGCCCGCTACAAGGAAAACACGTTTTTCTTCTTCTGTTATATTCTTAACAGTAACGGTTGCATACACGTCATCTCCCACATTGGGAGAGTTTTGAACAAGTACGCCGCTTCCGTTAACAAACGTAACATTGGAAAACTCCAAATCGTCGGCATACGCAATGCCGCATACAGCAAACATTGCGAACAATACCGCTATAAATATAATTCTTTTCAAAGAAACCACTCCTTATTTTGTTTTAAATCTAATTTCCTTTATAGCGTTCCAATCACTAATATTACTGCCATTTGCAACATAGCGCACATACTTGGCATTAACAGGCTGCTCGAAATCAAAGAGTTCCCAACCCACTTCTTCAAGACTTCCGTCACTGTTTCCGCTGTAAACGGTTTTAAATTCTTGCCCATCGGTAGATACCTGTATTTCAAAAACTGCGTTCCTTGAGTTATTCGGATTGAATAGAATTTCAGCAGCCGTCAAGGAATATTGCTTGTCAAGTTCGTAATCAACATATCTTCCTTTGCCAAGTGATGCCCAAATTGTTGAGTCATCACCATCAATTGAGTTTGTGGCCACATTCCCACCATCAACAGGGTTGGGATCCGCCTTAACCGACGCAAATCGCGCGTAACCGGTTTCAGGCAGGGTGTAGTCCTCCGGCGGTGTCGTAACAAACGCCGTATTGCTGAATTTGTCCCATGTTACGGTACATCCGAAAAGCTCAGCAAAATCACGCAGCGGAACCATAAGCTCTCCGTCCTTTTCAAAAACAGCCGTCGTTAATGTTACATCGCCGCTATTTGAGGAAATCAAATTGGAATCTTTCGTAACCGAAGCGGTTATTTTGCCTCTATTCATCAATATGTTACCATCATTATTCTCACTGTTTATTTTCAAGTATTTTACCAGAGGCCCAAGCGGCACTGTCAATTTACCATCCGCCATTTCAGGCTCAACCTTATTGAATACATAATAACCGTTTATTTTGTACTTATAGAATTCTTTATCGCCAAGCACAAGAGCTTCGCTGTTTTCTTCCTCCAATTCATTATACGGCTCTAAGTATTTTGCGGTTATATTGCCTGCTGCTGCAAACGAAAGTACACCGCCCTCCTGTGTGGCATTAAGCCGCTGTGTGGCTCCGCCGGACGTGACCTCCCAGCTTCCCGCCTTTACATCACATATTGTATATTTAAGCTCGCCTGCTTGCGATGCCGGAATTGAAATTTCTGAATCAATTTCTTTGCCGCTTTTAGAGAAGGTAACCGCCCTGTCGCTAATTTGCGCACCGTAGAGCAAATTGGTATCTATAAGCTTAACCTGCTTGTAGAACTCTTTATCGTTATCGCTTACCTGCATAATATTCAAGAAATAATCTGTATCCGCTTCTTTTTTTGGAGAAAGCTCAATTCGCCATGTACTTCCCTCGTCAGTTTGCGTATTTGCAGGATATCCCGTATAATCGACACCATTTACATTTGACCAGCCATCCTCGCCGCCCACCTTGGTTATTACGGCATTATCCGCCTTTGGCAGCAGTGTATCAACCGTCATTTTGCCGTTACATGCATTTGCAGACACTTTACTTGCACATGTCCTTGCAAATATCGTCTGATTTCCGTTTATAACGGGTTCCTCTAAACCGTGCAAAAGCCACGTCTTTTTGAAGGATGGATTTGACGATGTCACCTTGTCAAATACAATCAGCGCACCCGGGACATCTTCGTCAAATAGATTCAAGAACATAAACGAACGTTTAAACTCCTGCACCTTTGATGTGTAAGCATTTGTAATATCTCCCTTTAAATATGTATAAGAAGGAGTTATCGGTGATGAAGGGTCAATTTCCTGTTTTTCAACAGTCGCCACCTGTGCATTGTGTTCAAAAGCACCATTTAGCGTTGAAAACTCGTTGCCATTATTTATCGCTCTTTGACCTCCATCGTTAATGTTATTTGGTCCCGTAGAATTTTGGAGAGGCTCAGACGGGTCGTATACCAGCATGCTATTATGAGCAATAGTCTTTCTCATATACATATTGAAATGTATAGAGCCGTAAGTTGTTCCGCCTTCTGACCTGTCGTTTTTAAGTCCCTGATAAACGCCGGAATCACTTGCCAAAATCCCCTTATAGTAAAGCTGGAAATGTCCCGCGTCATTATGCTGATGATTATTAACATTCATACCGCCAATCTTCATTTGGGCAACCACGCTGTTACAATCAACCCCATCTCCCCAGCCGGTGCGTGCTATACTCCTTCCGGTAGGGTCGGCAAAATGACGGCTGAGCGGAAGATTATCAGGTGATTTTATAGGTACATCAGGGTCATTAATAACAAGCGTCATCACTGCGGAATCCTCGTAAAATCCCTTAAAATCCTTTTGCTGTTTGGCAAATTCACCTTTAAGATACGGATCTGCTACTATGGCGCTGGCAAGGCTATAGCTTGTAGAATTATCGCTCCAATAGGTCCACATTTTGTTTGTATCTGAATATGTATCGCCGTCACGCAAATACTGCCCGTCCGGACGGCGCATATAAAGCATACCATATGATACCTTGTATAAATCCTCGGTGATATAAGGGTCCGGGGCACCCATTCCTTTTATAAGAACATGTGACCAGCTGTCCCATCTATGTCTGTATAGTCCGTAGCCGTCCCCCTGCATATTGTAATGGCTTTTGTGAAAATATTTTCTGACAGGCACATGTTCCTGATAAAACCTGCCGCCGACAACCTGCCATATATCAGGCCGCTCATCATAAACTGCTATTGCAAATGCAAGCATATCCCTTAATAGCTGTGCTTCGCTGCCATGCCCTACAACTGCGCCTTGCTTTGTAGGAGGCCATCCGATTTCCATACCGTTGGCAAAGACCTCGCAGGCATCAATTATTTTATTTTTCTGAGTGCCGGTCAGCAAATCATAACACCAATCATAAACCTCGGACACAACATATATAACCACGCCTGCGTTTCGCGTAAAATTGCCACTTGAGCCTTCAACATCGCAAGTGTCCAGATAGTTCAAAATTGCTTCAGCCGCAATACGACCGCTCTCCTTATTCCCGTTTATTGCATAGTCAAATGCAAACGCTTCGATTTTGTTAAGCATTTTAAGGTCATATTTATCAACAATACCGTCTACCGGTTCTGACTTCCTTTCATTAAGCCATGCAACAGCATTTAAGTTTTGCTGCTTTTTCATGTTTTCCTTAATCCGCTCTACATCGCTTTTGCGGAACAAAACACGCGGGTGTTCATTGGGGGGAGTGACGGGAGGTGCATCATAATTTGCGGTTATGGAAGGTTTAGCACTCTTTCCGTCCATGTTTCCCGTTCTGCCGACCGGCGTAACCTTTTGGTTGGTAATAATAATATTATCAAGAGAGGCGTTTGCCTCGCGAGAATACAGGCGCAGGACATTTTCCACCCCTGCTTCAATCTTTACCGCTAACACCTTTTGCCACACAAAACCATCTGCCACGGTAAAATTAACAATTTCGTATTTTGAGTCATTCACAGCGGCAAAAACGCTGTCCTGACCTCCGTTCGCCGCGTATGTTCTGAGCCATATTGTATAAGTACCTGATTTTTCGCATATAAACTTAAATTCAACATGCCCCTGTGTTCCTGCGGCAGGAACATTTTTGTATTCGGAACGGCTGGCAATTCCCCTTGTGCCGGAAGCTTTTTTGTTTGATACAAACACATACGGCGAACATATCGTTGCGTCCTCCGCCTCAATTATCCCCGTATCTACTATAACAGGTACACTCTTTTGCTCGCTTACAACACTGTATAAGCTTGCTGTGGATTTAACCCACGGTTCAACACCTTCTAAATTCTCCGGCGGCTTACCTGAGCCTGATGTTATGTATAACGCATCTATCCAGCCGTTATATTCAGAGTGGTTTATCTTGAGCTTGTTTATTCCCTTGTTTAAGCTTGCACTTCCAAGCTGTACCCATACAAATCCGTCCGGCGTTGAGCCTGTTTCAGATTTAACCCATTCATCCGAATTAAAACAATAAAAAAGGGCATCGTAAGATGAAGAAGAAAAATATGCACGTAAAAACACATGATACTCACTCGTTTCAGGTATATTAATAAGCCATGAAAAATCCTCTATTTTAATATTTTTGCTGTTTGTAATTGCTGCAGCAGTGCTTTTAAGGTATGCGCCACCGCTTGCCCGTTTATCGTCACAATGAATTACAGCATTGTTTGTTATAGCATCCTCTGCTTCGATAACGGAATTTACATCAAACACCTGAACTCCTGCTGCATTGAAAGTGGTAAATAGTATTGTAGCGGCAATTACAGCTGACAATAATCTTTTAAATTGTATCATGTTAAAAGTTCCTTTCGCAAAAAGTTTGCAGAACTCAGTCGATATTAGTATTGTACCCCAACCGACCAAGTTCTACAACCGCTACTGCAATAAAATATCACTTAAATTGTATGAAGCGTTATATAATGACGGTTTTAAAGAGTCCATATCCCAGACAAACATTTTTACACGAGTGTCTGCCGGGTATATGCCGCCGCTTATGCAGAACTCGTTTTCCCCGTCTGCATAATCATGTATTGCTGTTTTAATCAGTTTATTGTCTTGACTGTACAGACCTATTATAGTTTTTAGTTTGGTGTAAGGCGTTGTAAAATCGATTGACGTTGTGGGTACAATATATAAATCGTTTCCGTCATAAGCGGCAAAAATGCTGCTTAATGATACAACATGATTTTCCAAATCCCACTGCACCACTACCGGCATTAACGCTGTTGTTTCTGAAGTTTCGATAGAACCCGGTCCGTATATTGTAACGGTTTCTCCTGCCTCGAAATGCTTGGTATATACATATGTAAGCTTCGCATTACCCTTGACATGAGTATTATTTGAAATGGAGCCTGATATACCGGGGCTTTCTGCCCTGAACAGATTATTTCCGCTAAAATTAGAGTCATTTGAACATATCCATTTATAAGCCATTGCAAAATAATCTGTGTTGGTGTAATCATTTTTGCTTGTAGGCGAAGTAAATGTTGTTATGCCTGAAGCCTGTGTTCCGTTGTTTGCAAGCATCCAATCGGTAGCATAAACAGAGTTTTCGCTTGCCGGGGTTGAAAGCATAACAGCAACAGTGCCCGATCGTTCTGCCGTAAAGCTGAAGAATTCGTCTGTGCTTCCATTTGCGACACTTCCCTCACTAGACATCGAGTTCCATGGAAGAACAAACATACTTGAACCTTCAAGTGCCTTTGAGGCGTTACCCATAGCATATATTCTTACACCTGAACCTATAGAATCCAAAAGTGTACCGTTATCGTTGAATACCGCCGCACCGCCGACAAAGCTAACATTTCCGTCTGTAAAATCGGGGTGTTGCGTGAAGGATGTTAGTCTTGGCTGTCTTGATGCAAAGTTTATTGTATATGTTGTTTTTGCGCCCAAAGCATCGATATACTCAACAATAGCCTTTCCTTCCTCGTTTTTAAGAGGTATTTTCTTATTATTAGCAAGCCGTTGCACAAGCCACTGATTGGCAGCAGCAGCTCCTAAAGGTTGTGTGTGGAAATCACCTATAAGACCGGCAGGGGCAGTTTCCGAATAGTCAGACCCTGTTCTGTAAATATCCTGAACCATATATTGAGCTGATGTGCCTTCGGGCAATTTTGTATCAACAAACGCATAGAATGTGTTACTCGGCAATGTGACGTAGTATTCGGTAACCGCAGGGTCAAAGCCGGGGATTTTGTAATAATTCTCACCGTCTGCTGAGTATGAAACAGAAACATCCTCTATCACTTCACCCCATTGAACTGTAACAGCCATAAGTGACGTTGTTTCAGTGGTTGTAATACAACCAGGGTTGTATATTTTTACCGAATCACCCGCCTTAAAGGTTCGCTGATAAGCATATGCAAGCTTTCGTTCGCCCTTAATATGGGTATCATTTATTAGCATTTCCGTTATGCCGGGGGATGATGTCCTGTATGCATTTGTAGTATCATTACCGCTAACCCACTTGTATGCAGTAGCGAAATAATCCGTATTGGTATAATCATTATAATTGCGTGCCGTTGTGCGTAATGTAACATTCTCTGCCTGGATACCGTTATTTACACGCGACCAGTTATTGACATAATCAGATGTTACAGCCGCTTCTGGCAGCATTACAGTTACAGTACCATCAGTATCTGCCGTAAATGAGAAGAACTCTCCGTTTGGATTTTGGACGGCATAGCTGTTTTCTGAATGCATACCTTGCCACGGCATAACAAACATACTTGAGCCCTCTAACTTCTTTGAGGCGTTTGCCATTGCATAAATCCTTGCAGAGTCGCCTGTGGAATCGAGCAGCGTTCCGTTATCGTTTGCTATTGCACCGCCGCTTATAAACGTAACAGTTCCATCGGTAAAGGCAGGGTTTTGTGTAAACGATGTAAGCCTTGGCTGCTTGGATGTAAAGTTAATGGTGAAGTTTTTTTCTACGCCGACGGCATCGGTATATGTGGCAATGCACCTTCCCTGTTCGTTTTTAATCGGCACCTTGTTTTCGTCCGCAGTTCTCATCAGTCCATACTGCGTTGCCGCATAAGAGCCAAACGGATTGGTTTGAAAACCGCCTATAAGACCGTTATCCGTTCTGTAAGTATCCTGAACGTTATACTTTACAGATGTTCCGTCCGGCAAAATTGCCTTCATATAAGCAACTTCAGTGTCATCAGGCAACGATATGGTGTAATCGGTAACAGATGATTTAAAGCCCGGAATGGTATAATAGTTTTTATCGTCAACTGAGTATTGAAGCGTAATATCGGTTACCTCTAAATGCCAATCAACTATTATCGGCATAAGTGATGATGTATCTACCTCAGGATCCATACTGCCGGGATTTACTATTGATACTAATTCCTCCGCTTTAAAATCCTTTGCATACACATATGAGAACAATGCGACGCCCTTCACATGATCAGAGCCGCTCATTGAGCCAAATACTCCCGGATTGTCCATACGATATATGTTATTGCCCGTAGTATTCCCCGTACTATCATTAGTCACCCATTTATATCCCATTGCAAAATAGTCGGTTTCGGAGAAGTTATTTACGTTTCTTGGGATATTATACCTATCAGTACCTTTAAGCCTTTCGGGAGAAATACCGTTATTCACACACGTCCAACCAGTGGCATAAGCTGATGAGGGGTCAGCAGGTCTGTCAAGAAGTACATAAACGGTACAATCAGTGTCGACCTTAAAATCAACGAAATTCGGGTAGGTTGTCACATCATTTACAGTATCCAGCGTATCGGCCCATGGCAGCATAATCAAGCTTGCGTTCTCAAACGCCTTCGACACATTGGCAAGTGTCCACATTCTATTGTCAGCATTCACGTTTGTATCGAGGATTGATTTATTGTCGTTGTTAACAGCTGCTCCGCTTATGAAATTTATCTTCCCCCAATCGCCGCTCATTTTTCTGGAATAGGCTGTTACTCGTGGCTGTTTTGAATAAAATCTTATTTTATATTGTTTCTCCGGTTGTCCCGGAGCAGTATGTTTTACCGTTACACACCCTCTTTCCAGCTTAACAGGTGCGGGCGTTGTGGGTGCAACCTCTTGCTCCATCTCGTACTGCCTGCTTGAGCCTCTGTTTAAGCTTACAGTTTTAAAGCTACCCATTAAGTGCCCTGAAGTAACAAAAACTTCATTTCTTTCACCGATAAAAATCGAATGTTCATCCGGCATTTGAGCATTTACATATACTTGAAAAACATTGTCCGGAAGCTCTACAACACCATAGCCATCTGAACCAAAGATTGAAAGCGGAATGTTTGTATATGTTTCATTATCAACCGAATATGATATTTCAAGTCCTTGGGGCTCTGCTATTTCGTGCGTTTTGTTCCACTGTACCATAACGGGCATTAAGGCTGTTGTTTCATCAGTAGTCATACACCCCGGGTTATAAATTTTTATTTTTTCCCCTGCCGTAAAGCTCTTTGAATACGCATAGGTAAGCTTTGCATCTCCTTTAACATGGGTATTATTGATAAGCTCGCCGCCATTTATGCCGGGCGAAGCTGTTCTGTATGCGTTTCTTTCTGCATTGCCGCAAATCCACTTATACGCCATAGCGAAATAATCAGTATTGGTATAGTCGTTATTATTACGTGGAGAAGTAAATGTTGTTATACCATGTGCCTGTGTTCCGTTGTTTACACATGTCCAGCCGGCATATTCAGAATGCGGGTCTGCCGGTTGCGCAAGAAGAACCGTTACCGTGCAGTCCGTATCCGCCGCAAAGGAGAAAAACTCACAGTCTTTTTCTGTAACCGCCGTACTGGTTTCATAAGACATATTTGCCCACGGAAGCACAAACATACTTGAACCTACAAG
>JAAZFB010000066.1 GCA_012511915.1 Clostridiaceae bacterium | reverse complement strand
TTAAAATCTACCGTTTGGTAGGTTTATTTGCTATACACTTTTTGATACCTTTAATGCGAATTCTCTACATTTTCAACTTTTAAGCTTATTGCGTCTAATTTGTGGTATTTAGTTTTCGAGGTTACTCTGGCTCACACTACCCGCCGTGGCAGTTAAACTGCTGTCGTATATTGTCTGCACCGAATCAATAATTACTATTTCCGGCTTGTATTGAACAATTGTCTCAATAATGTTTCCAAGCTCTGTTTCGGACAAAATTAGAAGCCGATCATTTTTAACTGAAAGCCGCTGTGCCCTCATTTTTATTTGACGAGTTGATTCTTCGCCGGAAATATATAAAATTCTGCTATTACAATCAACGCTCTCACACATTTGCAAAAGCAATGTAGATTTACCTATACCGGGATCCCCCCCGACAAGAACAAGCGAGCCTTCGACAATACCCCCTCCCAAAACACGATCGAGTTCGGAAATATGGGTCATGTGTCGTTGCTGATTTTCGAACGATATTTCCTCGAGTTTTTCCGGTTTGTTTGCCGTAGTTTTCGTTAACGAACCCACGCTTTGGGATTCTATCCTCTCCTCCGTCATAGCATCCCATGTACCGCAACCAGGACACTTCCCCATCCATTTCGGCGTTTCATAGCCGCAGTTATTGCAAAAAAATATTGTTTTGTTTTTCAAGCTAAGCACCTACTATTTTTCTCAAACTTACCATCTGCTACTATTTTACAACATATTTAACATATTGTCCACTCATTTTGTGCTGATGATTTTTATTGGTCACAATAGTCTTTAATACTAAAAAAATGTTTAAAAAATGTTTAAAAAAACATTTGACATGGGTTTAATTGTGTGGTATATTATAATACGCACCGAAAGGGTGTTTTTTTTGACGGGCAATTTTTGCAAATCTTTACGACATATCCGCTCACGATATGTGCGAGCCGAAAGTGATACTGAGCTTTGATAAAGGACAATAACAATGCCTAGCATAAAAAAGGAAAAGGGCATAAATAATGTTATTACTTTCTATCATGGATTAGTATTGTATCAAAATCTGTGAGCAGAAAGGCTAATGGTAATAAAAATGAGGACTAAAATAACACTTGAGTGTACAGAATGCAAGCAAAGAAATTACGATAAAATGAAAAATAAAAAAAACACACCTGACCGTCTTGAACTCAATAAATATTGCAGGTTTTGCAAAAAACATACGGCGCATAAGGAAACAAAATAGAAGTTTTTATAATAAAACAGAAAGGATATTTTGCTTATCATGAGTAAAAAAACAAGAAAAAATCCTTTGGTTGGCATAGCTAATTATTTTAAGGAAGTCAGGTCAGAACTTAAAAAAGTTGTGTGGCCTACCTTAAAGCAAATACAAAACAATACCATTATTGTTATATTCTCTCTTATTTTTGTAGGGGCTATCATTTGGATATTTGACTTAGGTTTTGCCGCAACTTTGGGTAAAGTTGTTGAAACCGCACCCGCTCCGCAAACAGAAGTCCAACCGGATGAAAATGCCGCACCGATCGGCGATACCGGTACGCCACTGCCTGATTCAGATGCACAGCAAAATCAAACACAAACCCCTGTGGAGCAAGAAAATGCACAATAAAGCAAAGTGGTATGTAGTGCATACCTATTCAGGTTATGAGAATAAAGTAAAGGTTAATTTGGAAAAAACAATTGAGAACCTTGGCATGCAAGATGCAATAATTAAAATCCAAGTGCCGACTGAAGAGGTTGTTGAAATAAAAGACGACAAAAAACGCACTGTCATGCGCAAGCGATTTCCCGGTTATGTAATTATAAAAATGATTATGACGGACGAAACATGGTATGTGGTGCGAAACACTCGCGGCGTCACCGGTTTTGTAGGGCCGTCCTCAAAACCTATTCCATTGACGGATGAAGAAATCGAAAAAATGGATATCGAACAGAAAAAGATTGTAGTAAACTATGAAGTCGGCAATAGCGTCAGAATAAAACACGGACCGCTTGAAAACTTTATCGGCATAGTGGATGAAATAAATCTTGAAAAAAAGAAAATAAGGGTAATTGTTTCTATGTTTGAAAGGGAAACCCCAATCGAACTGGAACTTGACCAAATAGAAGTAATAAAATAACAGGGTGCCCGAGTATATTACGGCATTAGATTAGGAGGTGTGTTATTAATGGCACAAAAAGTTACCGGTTTAATAAAACTTCAAATCCCGGCGGCTAAAGCAACCCCCGCACCGCCTGTTGGACCTGCATTAGGTCAACACGGTGTAAATATTATGGATTTTTGCAAGCAGTTTAACGAGAGAACCGCCAAGGATGCCGGCCTTATTATTCCGGTTGTTATTACGGTTTTTGCGGATAGGTCGTTTTCTTTCATAACAAAAACGCCACCCGCTTCCGTGCTGATAAAAAAAGCATGTAAATTGGAAAAGGGCAGCGGCGTTCCTAATAAAACAAAGGTTGCAACCCTTTCGCTTGTGGATCTTCGCGCAATAGCCGAAACAAAAATGGTAGATTTAAACGCTGCTTCTGTAGAAGCGGCTATGGCTATGGTTGCCGGAACAGCAAGAAGCATGGGCGTAAACGTAGAGCAAGCACAATAAAGATTTAGTGGGAGGGGCACTTACACCCCGTTTAACCACAAGGAGGAATTTAATTGTTTCGAGGTAAAAAATATCAAGATAGTGTAAAACTATACGAAAAGTCAACACTTTTTGACCCGTCAGGTGCTATTGCAATGGTTGAAAAGACCAGCAAAGCAAAGTTTGATGAAACTGTAGAAGTTCATGTGCGTTTAGGTATTGATTCACGACATGCCGATCAACAAGTCCGTGGTGCGGTTGTCTTACCCCACGGCACCGGTAAAGACATGCGTGTTTTAGTATTCGCCAAAGGCGAAAAAGCCGATGAGGCGAAAGCTGCCGGAGCCAATTTTGTTGGTGCGGAAGAACTAATACCGAAAATCCAAAATGAAAACTGGTTTGAATATGATGTGGTTGTCGCAACACCTGATATGATGGGTGTTGTAGGTCGGTTAGGTAAAATCCTTGGTCCTAAAGGTTTAATGCCAAGCCCCAAAGCAGGTACGGTAACAATGGATATTGCAAAAGCGGTAACTGAAATAAAATCAGGTAAAATAGAATACCGGCTTGACAAATCAAATATTATTCACTGCCCTATCGGGAAAGTATCATTCGGCAGTGAGAAACTAATGCAAAACTTTAGCGTGTTGTTGTCTGCAATTATTAAAGCGAAACCTGCAGCGGCTAAAGGACAATATATAAAAAGTGTTACTGTTGCATCGACAATGGGGCCTGGTGTAAAAATTAACCCCGCACGTGTGGCAGAGTAATTTTTAAGTAAGAAAAATTTATTTTTCATACAATAATTAAATAGTTATCCATAGACTCAGGTTCGGCAATAGCCGTGTAATTCCCGACGAGGATTAAAGAAGCATCTTTATAAGTGCTCTTGCTCTTCGTGTTTTGTGGATACGAAGAGTTTTTTATAGTCTTTATTTTGGGAGGTGAAAATATATGCCAAGCGAAAAGGTTTTGCAAAAAAACAAACAAAAGGTACAAGATATTGCACAAACAATGAAAGAATCTGTATCCGGCGTGTTTATCGATTATCTCGGACTGACTGTTGAAGAGGATACAAAACTGCGTAATGAGTTCCGCAAAAACGGAGTTACCTACAGTGTTGTAAAAAATACGCTGACCGCACTTGCGGTAAAAGAAGTTGGATTAGATGAGCTTGAACCAATTTTAAAGGGCCCGACTTCTCTTGCCACCCATAAAACAGATTTAGTAGCGCCCGCAAAAATCATCGCCAACTTTGCAAAAAAACATAAGGTAGTCGAAATTAAGACGGGATTTATTGAAGGACAGGTTGTATCAGCTGATGAAATACTACGCATAGCACTACTGCCTTCAAAAGAAGAGCTTATCGCGAAAGCACTTGGTGGCTTAAATGCACCGATTTCAGGGCTTGTAAATGTATTAAACGGAAATATCCGTGGGTTGGTATGCGCGTTGAACGCAATTGCCGGAAAACAATAAAAATTTAGGAGGAAAAAAAATTATGGCTTCAGAAAAAGTTATAAAATTAATTGAAGATGTTAAAGCTTTGACAGTATTAGAATTATCAGACCTTGTAAAGGCTCTCGAAGAAGAGTTTGGAGTATCCGCAGCTGCACCTGTAGCAGTTGCAGCACCTGCTGCAGCAAATGGGGATGCACAAGATGCAGTAGAAAAAACAGAATTTGACGTTATATTGACTTCAGCAGGCGCAGAAAAGATTAAAGTAATTAAAGTAGTCCGTGAGATTACTTCACTCGGGCTGAAAGAAGCAAAAGATTTGGTTGACGGCGCACCAAAGCCGGTCAAAGAAGGCGTAGATAAAGCCACAGCAAATGATATAAAAGCAAAGCTTGAAGAAGTAGGCGCAACAATAGAAGTAAAATAGTATTAAAGGGGGTAAACAGATAATGAAATGCGATAGAACATTTTATCGTTGTGAGGTTTGTGGCAACTTAGTCGGTTTGGTAAATAACGGTGGCGGCGAGTTGGTTTGTTGCGGACAACCAATGGTAATGCTAAAAGCCAACACCCAAGATGCAGCAGTGGAAAAGCATGTTCCGGTTTTAGCAAAAGATGGAGACATAATCACCGTAACAATCGGTTCGGTAGACCATCCAATGAC
>JAAZFB010000065.1 GCA_012511915.1 Clostridiaceae bacterium | reverse complement strand
GTTAAAAAGCTCGAAGATCTCGCCAAAGTTCCATATGACGCATTAAATTACGGCAATAAAGGTAATGTCATCGTAGAAGAAATAGTTGATGGGCTAAGTCCAATATTTCATCATCAGGTTTCATTAGGACATGACCCCATTCTCGGTTTTATTTTTGGCGTTTTCGATATGCTTCGCGGAACAGTAACAACGCTTGATTTCAAAGGGAGATTTCTTATGCAAGCCGCCGAGGGATTTAACGAACGAAAAGCACAAAACATATTTCAAGCAATAGCTACTGTTTTCCTACATATGTTGTCAGATGTAAATGGGTCGTCAGCTGCAAAAAACGATGGAATGGGTTTGCCTGTGCCATTTATGGCCATGTTCAATAAGATACAATTTGGCAAAGTCGGAGATAATGATACGATATCGGAACTCGTTAAAAGTATGTTTTATCAAGGCTATGATTTCAGACACTTCTGCTCTATGTCCCTTCCTGTAATGATAACGGAAGTTATCGTAAGGGTGTCGTACTTTGCCAAAAGGATGCATGAAGGTCATGCATTTGCGGAATCAGTACCAGTCGGACTTAATCACAAAAAAAGACCGAAACTCGGCACTATGCTATTTATTGCTCATTCAGCAAGTACGGCAATAAACGCAGGAAAAGTTGCATTCACAGATAATCCGATGAATATCAACTATCCTCAATGGCTGTCTTTTGCACGGTACTCGGTAAAGCAACTTAAATGGGTATTGAGCGAAAAACCCGATGGACGTCACAAATATGTTATGGACATTGTAAATGGGCAATGGGATTCTTTGTATAGTGACTTAGATAATTTATGGGACGAATTTTCCGACGGCTCAGCTGTTGTTTATATTTGACCTTAATCAAAATTGCTATTTGCAAGTAGTGTTATTATCCAATGCTTAATGAAAGAGATATATACCGCCGGAGGTGAGTTCTTATGCCCTTTACCATCGTCCGTCAGGACATCACAAAAATGAAAGGTGACGCAATCGTCAATGCTGCCAACACCGGCCTACAAATGGGTGGCGGTGTCTGCGGAGCTATATTTAATGCTGCAGGAGCGCATGAGCTTCAGGCAGCCTGCGACAAGCTTGCGCCTATTAAAACAGGCGAAGCGGTCATTACGCCAGGATTCAAGCTGCCTTCCAAGTACATCATCCATGCGGCGGGACCTGTGTATCGCGATGGCAAGCAGGACGAGGAAGCCCTGCTGCGGGCCTGTTACATAAACTCACTTGAGCTTGCCATGAAGTACAACTGCGAGAGTATCGCCTTTCCGCTCATTTCAAGTGGGATATACGGCTATCCGAAAGCTGAGGCGCTCCGTGTCGCATCAGACGCTATTCGTGATTTCACAAGTGAAAACGACATTGATGTGACTCTTGTTATATTTGATAAAGAAGCCCTTGCGGTCAGCGAGGATTTACTCGGGGCGGTAAAGAGCTACATTGACGAACATTATGTCGAGGAACGGCAAGTCAAGCGTCGAGAACTTCTCGATGTAGAGCATAAAGCCCTCTCCGATGAGGTAGAGATTCGTGAGAGTATGCTTGCACCATTGGTTGAGGATAAGTTATCTGTAGAGTGTGTAGCCGAGCCGACCGGAGCTTTAGACGAGTTATTTGACAATCTTGACGAGCCATTTTCTGCGATGCACCTGAGACTCATTGACGCAAAAGGCAGGAAAGACTCCGAAATATCTCGCCGCGCCAACATAGACCGACGCCTGTTCTCAAAAATAAGGAGCAATGTAGCCTATGTCCCAAGCAAGCCCACGGTGCTTGCCTTTGCCGGGGCCCTTGAACTCTCCCTTGATCAGACCATAGATTTGCTTGAACGGGCAGGATTTGCCCTCTCCCACAGCCGTAAATTTGACGTGATTGTCGAGTATTTCATAC
>JAAZFB010000064.1 GCA_012511915.1 Clostridiaceae bacterium | reverse complement strand
GTTATATACCGCGACGATTGCCAAGTTATTTACACCCGCGGTGACAGGATTGCTCGACCATCCCGTCGCCTGACCGTAGCCTACAGCCGTAGGCAATTCAGTCGGGTAATTAACCGTGTCGCCTTCGCCGTAATAGTCGCTTTTTATGAGCTTTCCGTTTTTATCGAAAAACTCTATCAGCGTACCCTCGCCCGAGTCGGAATAGACCGCGATAAGCGTCGTGTTTGAGCCAAGATTAAACGTAACCTGCGTATCCGTTGTAACAACACGATTTGAGCCTTTGTGTATCCAGTATTTAAATCTCTGTCCGCCTTCGGTTTCCTCAGGTGCGGTTGCAATTACGTTAGTACCTATACCATAATCCTTAGCTGTACCCTGAGTATACCCGTCAAGGTTTGTCGTTATTGTAACGGGCACTCCGATTGATCCCGCGGAGGAATTCGCCGCTGTAATCATGACGCTGTGCTCGTTATCCGTCCGCTCCTCGTTGTCCGGCGGTGCGGGTAACGGTGCGATATAATCTGTCACACCGTCAAGCTCAAGTGAAACAAGATATATACAGTGGCTACCTGATGTATATCCACTATTTGCTGATGTTCCCTTGAATATAATTATGTAATCTCCTTCGCTTTCCGCGGTGAATGCTCCTACATTATGAGTTATGTTCCCTGATCCATCAGGATGGTCTCCGTCTACCGACCCAACTAAGCTACTCGCATTGAGCGAACTGACAGCGCCTGTAACATCCTCTGTATACGGAATTATATACACATCATAGCTTATTGTGGTTGTATCATTCTGCCACGTTGTGAGCTTAACGTCATAGCTTCCGCTTTTAGGCACGTCAATCATCAACGCTGCCCAGTAAAGCTGCGTTGTTTTATGCTGAACAATTGTATACTTTGTGGCAGAGTTCAAATCAGTAGACAGGTTTGAGCTTCTGCCCGCATACGCCCAGTTGTCCGAAAGCGCCGGGACAATATTGCTATAATCCGTATATCCTTCTGACAGGTTATATATCGCACCCGTGCCACCTATTGCAGTAGATTTAAATGAATAGTTAGCTGTGTCATTTGAATATTGCAAAAACGACAAATTAAATGATTGCAGGTACATGTACATTCTGTTCGAGGAATAGATTTCCGTGCTTTCGTTTGAATTCATCACGTAAACAAGAAGATACTCGCCTGGCTCCTCGAAATATAGTTTCCCAAAACTACAGGTTAAACCATACTGCGTTCCTAAACTGTAGCTATCGAAAGAACCGATTGAATTTTCACCTTGAATGATGCTGCTTGCGTCTTCGGAAGCCCTTCCCAAATATACATTAACATCCCCCGAATATCGCCCCTTGTTATATACCGTACTTGCATCATACCAACCTGACTTTGGCACTGCTATTTTAAATGACGCGTAGAAGCCTTCAGTATAGTCTCCCATCAAATACATTTGATCGTTGGCAATCGTTCCTTTAGCCGAAGCATTGTTGGTTACATACTCATCAAGCTCCCACAATGCAGAGCTGTTAGGATTAATAGCATCATACGTCATCGCGGTCCTTACTGCCGATCCCATAGCAATTGTGCCATTTTCTTGTAAATATGCTTCAACAAACGAGCTATTAAATGCCGATACAGTAAAGTTATAGCTAAGTGCAGGGCTTGTGTCGGATTTTGCCGACACTTCCGAAGGTATTAGCCCGATAAAAAGCGCCACCGCCAAAACGGCTGATATAGTTTTTCTTGCTCTTCTCATAGTACTTGCCTCCCCAAAAATTTCACTTATAAGTTATTATCGCTTAACTTCTAAATAAAATGTCACCAATAATATCAGAACCATAGGAAAAAGACATAGCTATAAATCCTTCACTGCTTGTGAAATCAGTTGTATCGCATCATCACAATCTGTGAGGTTATGACTTAAGTTTACATATGACACATTATATAATGACACACCATTTGCATATGCGGCTCTGAAGAACCTATCCAGAACACCTTTATCTGACTCAGATGTTAATGTAAAAACAGGACACTGAGGTATCCCTTTTAATCTTATTGGGATATTGTTATAATTGAATATCTCATTTACTTTACTCCACAGGTATTCGCCGTTAGTTCTAATATGACCTATAACATCTAATTTTTTATATATTTTTATTACTGCGCGGCATGCCGCAAGAGAAAGCGTTTCCCCTCCGTATGTTGAAGATATACTAAACCCAGGCTTTTCACAGGTTTGCATTATTTCTCGCTTACCTGCATAAACGGATAAAGGCATCCCATTTGCTATTCCCTTTGCAAATACACACAAATCCGGCTTTACTCCGAAGTATTCCTGTACACCCCCGAGTGCTACACGGAAACCCGTCACAATCTCGTCAAAAATTAGAATTGCATCATTTGCGGTTGTAATATCACGCAAGAATGGATAAAAAACTTTCCCCTGTTCAAATTCGCCATAGTCCGCGGCCACAATAACTGCAGCTATATCATTCGTGTACATATCGAAGAGTGTACGTATACCTTCTATATCATTCCATTTAACGGCATGATATAGCTCACTTATTTCTGAGGGCACGCCAGGTATCTGCACCCCCGATACCTGATTCGGCAGAACCCTTGACCCCATAGCCAGACTGTTAAGCCATCCGTTGTAGCCAATCTGAATGATATGACCACGACCCGTATATGCACGCGCAATACGAATTACCGCTGCACAAGCTTCCCCACCTGTCTTTAAAAAGCGAGCTTGTTCCGCGCAAGGAATAACCTCACAAAGCTTTTCACTTACTTCACACTCAATTGAACTCGGGTGTCCAAATATTATTCCGTTTTTAAGTTGAGCGGTTATCGCCTGATCTACCTCTGGGTAACAATATCCCAAGGTGACCGGACCTAAGGCATTTCTAAAATCTATAAACTCGTGTGCTTTATCATCCCATACCCGGCATCCTCTGCCACGTAGTATTACTTCCGGTTCCTCAGGGAGATACTTCGGTGCTTTAGAAGCTGTGCTAGAGCCCTTTGGCATTGTATCTATTAGCCTTTTGTTCCACTCATTACGTTGTCTGAATTCCATTGATTTTTTACCTCCATATCTTACTCTCAACTCTGCTTAATCAAACTGATCATAACACGACCAAAATATTTATAGATATATATCGGGGTTTTCGGTGGGTTCTATCTCCGAAATCATGCACAAACCTTTCTAAATAATTATATATTATTAAATATTTGTTTGAAACATAGAAAAGTGTCAATAATTATTCTCAAAATGTCAACACAGTTGACAACAAGAAGGAATTTGGATAATATGAGGATTATAATCGAGTTATGCTTGAGGTGATGTTTTTGAACGACTTCGGTATTAATGTATTAGAATGTTATCACACTACTTTTAGGATTTCCGAAAACTGTTGTGTTGAAAATGTAGTGTCTGCACACGGGACCCGAATCGGGCATTCGCATGGCTTTTATCAGATGTCCTTTGCCCTTGACGAAGGCACCTCTAAGCTGTTCATTAACAATATTGATTATCCCATTAAAAAAAACACTATATTTTTAATGAAGCCGAACATACTGCATAGTTTTAAAATATCAGAAACGCTCAATTTTATAGAGCTTAAGTTTTATCTTAATAATAATGAGCTTGAAGAAATCCTGAGCTATATTACGGATGTTATACCGGATGAAGGCGGGCTGATTAATAGTATTCTTCATTCTATTCTGGATGAGTTTAAAAAAAGCGCCAATGACTCGCTCATGTTTCTGAAGGTATATGAGCTTATACTGACGCTTAAAAGGCTGTCTAAAAAAAATGAAGAAATAAAAATAATATCAAACTATTCTTCCTCTTTAGAGCCGGACAAAAATCGCTTTTCAGAGCTCGTAAACTACATCCATACTCACTATATGGATAATATTACACGTGACCGAATGGCAAAAATGATGTGTATGGAACCCGCTTATTTTTCAAAAACATTTAAAAAGATTTTTTATACGACACCGACAAACTATTTAAACAGAGTACGGCTTTCACATGCTTTGAATATGTTAGAGTATACAGGCATGTCCATAATGCAAATATCTGACGCACTCGGCTTTAATAGTCAAAATTCGTTTTGCAGGTTATTTAAAACTAAATATAATATGACCCCGCTTGAATACAGAAAGCAGGTTCAAGAAGGTTTGAAAGAAAGATATTTATAATTTCGGAGGTAATTATATGTGTAATATTGCGGGCTATATCGGTAATAAACAAGCGGCTCCGATACTAATCGAGATGATGAAACGCGAAGAGGGCTTTGCAGGCGGATGCTATACCGGGATAGCCACATTACATCAAGGACGGTTGCATTATACAAAGCTCACGGGTGATACCTATGTACACGGTACGGATGTCAAGACCACCCGTATAACGGGTGGCTTGCACTCGCCCTATAAGGGCGTATTGCTAGCTGAGCCTCAAGGCTCGCTGAAATGGTTTGCCAACCGCACCATGTTTTCTGGCTGCCCCTTAAAAGGGG
>JAAZFB010000063.1 GCA_012511915.1 Clostridiaceae bacterium | reverse complement strand
AGGCAGTTCTGGATATAGTAAGATCGGCTCGCCCATTTAACGGCACCAAATGGCTCATGATAAAGGTGGAAAGCGAAGCAGTCCTGAAAAATGTTCGCGAATTGTTAGTTTTAAAACATGACTTACCCTTAAAATCATGAGAAAAGAGTCCGAGGTCTCATTGCGAATCGAAGGGTGATCGTCATATTTGTGCTCCTTCTTTTCCTATTTATGTTTCTTAACAATGTCTATAATGGCATCTCCATATTTGCTGCAATTCTTATCTGCAAAACCTTTGATTTGCATCAGTTCTCCATATGTTTCCGGCATTTCGGCAATAATCTGTTCCATCTGAGCATTGTTATATATGTAGTATGCTTTAATTCTTTCTTCCCGGCTTTTAACAATTCTGTACTCACGCAACTCTTTGTAAATCGGCGTGTCTTCAATTGGCACCGATGAGTTGGGGTCGGTTGCGGCTGCTCTTCCTTACCCTTGTCCGGAATGAATCAATACCTGATTAACTTGACGGTCATACAGAAGAAAAAATAAAGTCATTTAACGATGCTCCTAAAAGGATAATATTTTTCACCTGTCAACTCAGAAATGTAGAATAAATTCCAGGCAGACCAGTCACTGGTGTCCATTCTGCCCGTTACTTTTGGTTTATCTTGAATTTCCTGCCACTGGTCTATTGGGTATTGGTAAAACTTATCATCATTGATGTGGTAGACATAAAAATAATCATTTTGAGTTGAAAAGTTATAAATCCTAATAGCCTTCTCCTCTTTATCAAAGTCAACTGCAGTAGCCTGATCATGGTAAAATTGCAAATTGGCAGGTATAAATGCTTTGACCATAGCTGCACTGTCAAGGTCATAAATAAAAATCCCCATATAATTATAAAAAACTAGTTGATGCTCGGACTCGTACACGATAAATGGCAACTCAGCGCCTAGATTTTTATCCTTAACAACTTGTGGAATTTCATAAGAGATCTCCTTACCTACCTTTTCCGAAGCAGCATAAGTATATAAACTTAACAAAGCCAATCCAATAATAACAACTGAAAATAATAATGTCCTTTTTATCTTTCTATTTTCCATAACAAATTCTCCTTTGGTTGCTGCATATTAAGGCTGTTTCTCATATACACTTTCCACTTCCACATTGGCCATGCATTTCCTTTACACTTTTGATTTATTTGTTGTTATCCCTAAATGCCAAAAAGACTCCAAAGCAAACCTTCCTTGGAGCGCTATTTTGATAAAAATTGAAATCCTGGGCAGGAGCAGGATTTTTGATTATGCTCGAAGAAGAATGTTGGTATAATCAGTAAAATACATCGGGGTAGGCTATAGGTACGGTTATGAGCCGACCTACGCTATTTCTCCATCTAAAAGATCAGATAGTCGGCCATTTTTTGAACAGAAGGTAAGAATATGAAAAAGATTATGATATTGATATTTACTCTGGTTTGTATAATGACTTTGTTGGTGGGATGCGGAAAGCCGGTAACACCCCAATCTAATACAACGGAAGCAATATCATTGCCTGAAGAAGAACTCGCCTATTTTAACGGTGATTCGTTTTTCAATGGAAATTATATGAATATCCGCAATCAATTTCTGAGTTCTCTTTACGACGAACCTGCAAATATTGACCTGTTTGAATTATTCTACTGTGGCAGTGGTATAGTCGAAACAATAACAGAAGATGAACTGACAGCTGTCATGACGAAAAGCGGTATTGCAGGCAGTATTGACGATCTCCTATGCCCTTGCGAGAAAATCAGCTGCTCTAATATGAATAAAATACTTACAGAGTGTATGGGCATAACTCTTGACGATACCAATGAAATCGAACTGGAGCATTTCGTTTATCTGTCTCAATATGATGCTTACTATTACTTTCATGGTGATACAAACTATCGAGGAAGCATCAACTTTTCCGGCGGAGAGCGTGAAGGCGATATAATTCGACTTTTCTATAACGACAAGTTTTTCTGCGACGGATACAAAGTGCTTACCCTGCAGGAGAAAAATGGAGCCTACCTGTTTGTTGCAAACCAGAAACTTGAATCATAGCCTGTAAAAACAACTCATGTTGGGAAATTGCCAAGCAGTCTTTTATACAATATTGGCCACTATTTCCCCGTCAAATTCTGCCACAAAATCAAGTTCTTTTAACTCCGGGCGACCTTCTAAATTGGTGTAAAACATAATGTTCACTGCAGCCAGGCCGATATAAATTCCAAAATGCCTCTCTAGTCAGATTTTCAACCGCTCTAAAATCTTTCTCTTCCTCTGATCGAAGTGTCATCGTCATGTTTGTGCTCCTTCTTTATGTGACTTTTAGTGCTGAAACCCTGTCTTTATTGGTTTATGTAAAACAAGAGGGCAAGCTGCAGCAAAATAATCAGCGGAAAACCTAATTTGAATTTCAGATGCTGGGTCTTATGGCGGAATAAGTACATTCCCAGCAAGCCGCCCAGGGAACCGCCTGCAATAGCCACCAGGAATAAATCCCGTTCCCGTACTCTCCAGGCGCCTCTTTTTGCGCGACGCTTGTCCAAGCCGAAAAGAACCAGGCCAATAATGTTTATAATAATAAAATAAAGCAGCAATATTTTTATATTACTTATATCCGGCATAAAGATGCACTTCCTTTAATCAATTTTCGGCAGTATTGCTGTCAGTACACAAATCATCGTGCCACAGGTTTTAAAATCTGCTCAAGTTTATTTTGCAGTCTGGCTTCCTCACCGCTTTCGTTGGTCCTGAGCCGTAAAATTGGAATTTCATACTTTTGCAAAATAGTATCCTTCATCTTATCCCTTTCCATTTGCCTGGGATTATTGGCATGGAATGCATATCCGTCCACTTCTACCACCAGTACCGGCATTTTATTCAGTTTATTAAATATGACAAAATCGGTGTGGGTCAAAATGTTCATAGCAAACCTGGCTTCTGCTTCATTCAGTTTCTCCGGGTTACGAATCAGCATTTTCAGCGGCTGATGCATTACATGATCAAGGTTACTGTATTCCGGATTTTCCAGCACTTTTTCTATCACCGCATTGATAAGGTTTTCCGATTCATATTCAGACACTTTTTTTCTATTTTTCATTTGCTCAAAGATTTGCTTTGAATAACTGTGATACAGCAAATCAAACACTGAATAGATGTTGCTGTTGATGATCTCAAAATTATTATACTCGATATATTTCACCAGATCGCCTATATTGGAGTTTTCATCCACATCATTGTCTGATACTACCACAATCAGCTTGTCAACCGCCCGTGAAACTGCCACATTTACTAAATTCAGCTGATCGATGAATTCATTTACCTGGTTCGCAACTGTGGTAAGAATGACTATGTCCCTTTCACGTCCCTGATACTTGTGAACCGTGTCTATCTCGATATTATTGTTATCTCCTACCGCCTCAATAAGCTTGTCAGTCTGCAGTCTATATGGTGACATGATTCCCAGTGATTGTTCGGTATCATTAAGTCCCTGCTGGGGAATCACTTCTTGCATGATCACATCAATTTGCCTTTGATTATAGGTATTTCGGGCGTGATTCCCTTTGGCAGTTTTATATACAACCAGCGGTTTATCCCGGCCATTTTCTTCTGTCAGAACAATCAGCTCATTATTATAAAACTTTTGATTGCAAAATCCAATAATTTTAGGATGACAGCGATAATGCTCAATCAAAAGGGTGCGGGGAATATTTGCAAACAGTTTGGTAATAGAGGCTAACATGCTGTTCCCTGCTTCATATTGGTAGGCATTATCAAGTGAAAATTTTTGATATATTCGCCTGGTTTCTTCGGCAGTAGCCTCAGCAACAACATTGGGCAGCTGTTTCAGATCGCCGACGATCACAGCGTTCCTGGCACAGGATAAGGCCAATGCACCAGTAACAATATCAACCTGGGAAGCTTCATCCATAATTACATGATCAAACAGATAGTTGTCGCTGACACAGCTCCTCAAAGAATAGGTGGTACTCAAAATAACCGGATACTCGCTGATAAGAGCAGCAAATTCTTTTCTTAATGATTCCCGGGTAAACGACCTGCGCACTTTACGATCGAAATATTTTTCCGCCAGCTTTGCTTTAAAAATCTTCATGGACATTTCGCTGTATTCCTGCATGGCATGGTCAAAATGATAACTTTCCAACAGCTTGTTTAAGGCCAGAATTTTTTCTTCGATTTCCTTTATCCTGCGCTCATAATAAAGCTTCTGGAAAAGAGCAATAACTGTTTCATGAGGATTGTTGTAAAATGAAAAGTTTACGATCCCATAACGAAGCAGATTTTTCAGTTTGTATTTAAATGTAACCTTTTCATCTGTTTCAGCCAGATTCTGAAAATCCAGCCACAAGGTCATAATGGTTTTAGCTTTGTGCCTGTACAAAGATTTGTATGGCGGTATTTTTTCATTGGTTTCATTATAGTAAGTAAGAAAATATTCTTTTTCCACCAATAACTGCGATAATTCTTGCTTCAATAGAGCCGCTTCATTTTTAGCTTTGAGCATTTTTCCCAATTCCTGGCCGCTTTTTATGAGCGTTGTTTCTAATTCCCGGTAACCTTCTGTCCCCAAAGTCCATGCTGTCATATCAGGATAAGTCTGGGTTTGTCCGGCAACAAATTTCTCTTTATTAGCTCTGTTTCCCAGGTAGGCTGCTATGAAATCCACATCATATTTCTGCAGCTTTTCTATAACATTTGCTGTTGCTGAGTTGTTGCCAGACACTACGGCTACCGTTTTATCATTCATAATGGCATTGGCGATAATATTGAGAATGGTTTGAGTCTTACCGGTCCCCGGAGGGCCTTCAATGACACTGAGCTGTTCAGTCAAAGCTTTTTCCGTCGCTTGTTTTTGACTCAGGTTAAATCCGAAGGGAAATATAGGCATCTGCTCCTTTGGTTTGGAGGGGTCAAGTACAGAAGGAGACAAGTATTTTGCCAAAACGCTGCTGGGGCTGATAAAAGTGATCTTGTCATATTGTATCTTTAAAAGACTCTGGTTATCTTCATCTTTTATGCTGGTCTTTTCCGCCAGCTGCTTTAAGTAGGCAAAGCAGTCGTGTGCCCGCGGATTTTTAAGATGACTTTGCTCTACCGTGATTTCCCGGCT
>JAAZFB010000008.1 GCA_012511915.1 Clostridiaceae bacterium | reverse complement strand
TTTAGTAGGGGTTGCAAAATTTGGGTTTTTACACTTTACCGCCGTATAAGAGCAACAAAAAATGCCCCTGCGATTTCTCACAAGGACATAAAATAGTTCGCCGAGTTCGCCAACCATACTTCGTAGAGTTGGTTAGAGTTCGCCGAGTTGGTTTTTGGAAAAGCGGTGAAAATTTATGACAAAAATAGTTAAACAACGCCTTTGCGGTGGCACTTTCTTTACATTGTTTTTACGTGCAAGAAAGGCCCTGCGTGGAGCAAATGCATATTATACAGGGAATCCGGAACCTTATTCCGAACCCATTGCACTGTTTGCCTTATCTAAGGTGATAACTCCTGACTGGGAGAACATATTTGTATACGCTGATAGCACTGTTAGCGGAAATACTTCAGAATACAAGACCTGCAAAAATGAGGGTGGCTCAATATACCCTTTTGGTGATGAAGCAGCATTGACTGCATTTAATGCGCGGGTAAAAGAAAATTATTTCTCCGCATTAGCCGAAATGTGTAAGGTAATAGAATTGCTCGTTGATACAGGTAGCGTGAGAAAAGATGAGCGATTGGTTAAAGAACTTTTAGCCCTGATTGAAGTTGATAATTCTATTGATGATAGTCAACCTTTCTTTGCTTTGGAAAGTGGTGATGCAATAACAAAATCCGATATTCTCAAGGCAACGGATATTTGCTTACAACCATTTTTATTAGGTGCTTGGCATTTTGCAGTAACCCGTTCAGAGAAGAACACTTTTGGCAAGGAAACAATCAATCTATGGTGTCCTTCAACCGGAGGGGGAAAGCGTGAATATAAAGGTAACCTTGCAGACCTCATTACAAGGAATATTACGCTAACCCATTGCGAGGCCTTAGGAGAAAGTGTCGATGCCGAAATTGTTAATGAGCTATTGGTGGACGAGCCTATGACAAATGATGAAATTCCTAACGAGGAACAATCGACAGAAAAAGAACCTGCTGCATCGAATTTGACGCAGCAGGTTATAAACAACAATCCAACATTTTTTAACTTCAACGTATCTGGCAATAACAACAATTTCTATAATAATGTAGATACAGTAAATATTTAGAATGGAGGACAGAAAGATGAGTGAAAAACCGAAACTAATCTCAACGGCTGTCCTTCCATCGACAGGCGCATCGGCAAATATAACTTTACCCGGTGACGGTAACACTTTAATTGCTCACGCGAATGCGGTGAACATGAAAAGTGTGTATATTCCTGTAGTTCAGACAAACGGAGTTACACTCCCAACAAGACGCACTGTGAATGAGGATTATTATAGCCTTTTTGTTATCGGTAATGAATTGTTTAATGGAAGCCATTTTATAGTGCCGAAGGAATGCGCTTTGACCGAAAGTATAGCTCCCGATTTAAAAGCTAAGTATGCAAGACTGGATATGGCAGCCATTACAGCAATAAAGACTTTCCCTGCCATATTTGCAAGCAGAAATCATCAATATTGTCGTGCAGGTGAAAATCAGGATGCATATCTCGGATTTGTTGATGATGTAATAATTCAAGATAATGGCATCAAGGTATGTTTCCATTTGCTGTACGCCATCTCGCAGCACCGACTAAATGAGCTTGCTTGTGAACTATCTATCGATAGAGCTTCGGCATTCAATGAATTTGACCGTACACATTGGACGATAAAACAGATAAATCTTATTGAGATGCTGCGTAAAGCACAGGTTATACACACTCTATTTTAAGAGTTGTAGCCGCACCAAAACGAGATATACACATTATGGAGGTTGTAATATGAGCAACGAGAATGAAAACATTATCACTGAAAAGTGGGTAAACCTTGAGGATATCGCTGAATATCTCAGTGTGAGCAAGGACACTGTCCGCACGTGGATGCGAGAAGGTAAACTTCCCATTAATAAAGCTGGCAAAAGGTACAAATTTAAAATTTCCGAAGTTGATGAATGGGTACGAAAAGGCAAAATTCAAGACTAACGGACAATAAATCATATTATATATAACCGATCAATCTCGGTGAAAGGAGTAAATAATGACCCCAAAAATGAAATCGGCTATCGAAAAAATCACTCTCAACGCTGCTACTTTCAGCGGGGATGTATTCGAACCGACGTTTATTAACTTCTTTTAAGGAAGAAACGGCGCAGGCAAATCCACGATAGCACAGTCTATTGACACATATAGTGGGCTGCTTTGGCAGGATGGTAAATCAGCTACTGATTATGATGTTTTGGTTTATGACCAAGACTTTATCAACAACAATTTGCAAAATTACGGAAACCTCGCAGGCGTGTTTACTGTGTGTGATACAAATATCGAAATTCAAAGGCAGGTTGAAAAGAAAACAGCGGACAGATCTGCGTTTGATGAGCAGTTCAAACCCTTCACCACAGCAGCCAACAGCAAAAGCGAAGAAATGGGGGTATCTTTGAGCACCTTCCAGAATGTGTGCTGGGAGAAGTCAAAGTCGATTAGGGCTTCTTTTGATGAGGCTATGAAAAACAAAAAGAGAATTGCTTTGTTTGCCGAGGCTATTTTGGCAGTTCCGACTTCCGCTGAGCATGATTTGACTTCGCTGAAGAAAATGTATGATATTGCATTTGATACTTCATCCAGAGCATATAAGGAATTCTCAAGGGCGGGTAGTTCCACTACATATGGAAAGCTGCCCGGAAAAGACCTTATGGACAAGCCCATCGTTAGTAGTAGTGAATCACCATTTACGGCATTTATGAAAGCTCTCCATGCTACAGACTGGGTACGACAAGGGCGCGATCACTATGCGGCTCAGGCCGATGGCAAATGTCCGTTCTGCCAGCAGAAATTACCGATGGGTTTTGATGATGAAATTGCTGCATGCTTTGATGCGCAGTACCAACAGGATATAGACGATATTGCGGAATTTCAAGCGACATATATCCGTGTAACAAGCGCCATTCTTGATACGCTCCAAGCAAACCTGCAAGATGTACTTGCTACTGTAGATTTGCTTGAATATAAGGATAAAATTGCGCTATTAAAGAGC
>JAAZFB010000630.1 GCA_012511915.1 Clostridiaceae bacterium | reverse complement strand
GTATATTATAAGGGAAAATAATTATAAAGTCAAGTGTTTTTTGTTTTTTTCTTCGAATAATTCTGTTAAAATTTTTTAATATTTTGTTCAGGCCCCCTCAAGGTTTTTCTTGTCAGAACAATGCTTTTATGGTATTATGTAATAGTGCCTTGACATAGCTATATATTAGGTTTTCACTTGTTCATTTTCCATCATGCTGCGTTGTCGTCGGCTTGAATATCAATGGATATTCGCGCCTCCTTCCGCCTTGCCTGATGAAAAAATGCTCGGCGTGTCAATCCCAATATCTAACTTTGCCAAGGCACTACAAAAGGAGGGAGCGGTTGCGATGGACTTTGAAAAAGTTAATCAGCTATTATACCAAAAGAACTATCTCGAATTAAAGGAACAACTATGTAACTATCAAACCGCTGATATCGCGGAATTCATTGATTCCCTCGACGAAATGCATTCGTTACTGGTATTCCGACTTTTACCAAAAGAAATAGCTTCGGATGTGTTTGCACACCTGTGTGTTGAACGCCAGGCAGAAATCTCTGCACTAGTTAATGAAAAGGAACTTACCAACATAGTGGCTGACTTGTTTTTTGATGATAAGGTAGACTATTTAGAAGAAATGCCGGCCTATGTGGTTAAAAAGATTTTGCGCAACACCAGTGAATTTGAGCGGAAGCTTATTAATCAATTCCTTGCTTATCCGGAAAACTCAGCAGGAAGTATAATGACTATCGAATTTGTGGACATAAAAAAGGAACTAACCGTAGAAAAGGTGCTTGAGCGAATACGCAAAACCGCGCCTAACTAAGAGACAATATATACATGTTATGTAACAGATTCCATGCGGCACTTAATAGGCATTATTTCTTTAAAAACATTGGTTTTGGCCAATGTTGACGAAAAAATAGAAAATATTATGCACGATGACCCTATTTTTGTTTATACAAATGACGACCAAGAGGAAATTGCCGAAGTATTTAAAAAGTACGATCTCTTAGCGTTACCTGTAGTAGACAATGAAAAACGGTTAGTTGGTATTATAACGATTGACGATATCATTGATGTTATTGAGGAAGAAAATACCGAAGACTTTTATAAAATGGCTGCCGTTACCCCATCAAACGATGAATACATCAGCACAGGGGTGTATTCTCTTGCTAAAAAAAGAGTGCTTTGGCTGCTTGTACTGATGCTATCAGCGACATTTACCGGTTATATTATACGGCGCTTTGAAAACGCGTTAACTGCGTATGTAGCGCTTGCGGCCTTTATACCAATGCTGATGAACACGGGTGGCAATGCAGGCGCTCAATCTTCCACCATTGTAATCAGGAGCATTGTATTAGGCGAGATATCTTTCCGGGACATTTTCAAGGTGCTGTGGAAAGAGTTTAGGGTAAGCATTGAAGTTGGTATTGCGCTGACAGGGCTTAATTTCCTCAGAATTTATTATATGGAAGGATACGGACTTGCTATTGCGCTAACAGTTTCAACAACATTGTTTCTAACGGTGGTTATTGCAAAATCAATAGGCGGAACTCTTCCGATTATTGCAAAAAAGATCAATCTGGACCCTACAATTATGGCAAGCCCCTTAATTACAACCATAGTAGATGCTGTAGCACTTTTTATTTATTTTTACTTTGCGACGTTATTTTTAAATATTCCGGCATAATTGTCAGTTATCATACTAATTCCTCACGCCAACGGCGTTGTTGACACGAATGTGTCAACATTTTAAAATGGGAATAGTATTATTTTATTTAATACTAAACACTAATAAAAACCGACTGTC
>JAAZFB010000629.1 GCA_012511915.1 Clostridiaceae bacterium | reverse complement strand
TACTTTAAGGCGACTTTTCTTCTGAAAAGCCCTTTATAAAGGGCTTTTCAGAAGAAAACCATCATTACTTTTGAACATTAGAATGTTTTTCAAGATAAAAAATCATTACTTTTGACTATTATACCGATTTTGAAAATAAAGTAGTCTTAGTTACCGGTGGAACTGGTGGTATTGGATTTGCAACCGTTAAAGAATTTATGAAAGAAAATGCTTTTGTCTATTTTACGGATATAAATGCGGAAAAGGGACAACAAACAGAAAAGCATTTAGAAAAAAATGTTGCATTTATTAAACATGATGTTGCCAGTGAAGAAGACTGGAAAAATGTAACAGAGAGAATCGAAAAAGAACATGGGAAGCTAGATGTATTGGTAAATGTAGCCGGAATATCCTTATACAAACCTTTCGGAAAAATGTCTTTAGAAGAATATATGAGGGTGGTTCATATCAATCAGGTAAGTGTGTTTCTGGGACAAAAATATTCGTTGGAATTATTGAAGGAGGGTGATAATCCCGCAATTATCAACATTGCTTCAATTGCCGGATTAGAAGGAAGTCGCGACGGAGCAGCCTATCACAGTTCAAAAGCAGCCGTAATTTCCCTTACCGAATGTGCTGCTCTGGAGTTTGCCGATTTTGGAATAAGAGTAAACTCTATTTCCCCCGGAGCGGTTTTAACCGATATGGTATTGAATAACGAAGAGTATAGAGATGCAATAAACAAGATGATAGAGGCAGTTCCGTTGAAGAAAATTGCTAATTCGGAAGATATTGCGAAAGCTATATCTTTTCTGGCTTCAAGTTATGCTCCGGTTATTACTGGTACGAACCTGATAATTGACGGAGGTTCAACAAAAGTCTAACATTAATAAGTAAATTATGAGCGAATTATTTGAAAAAGCAGCCATTCTGAATATGGCAGAAATGGTTGAATACTCCGCAGGTGGAGTTATCAGCAAGCAAGTCTTGAAGAACGATGCTGGAAATATTACCCTTTTTTCTTTCGATAAGGGACAAGGGTTGAGTGAGCATACAGCTCCGTTTGATGCCGTAGTAGAAATATTAGATGGAGAGGCTGAAATTACAATAGATGGCAAGCCCTTATTGCTAACTACAGGTCAAACCGTTATTATGCCGGCTAATATCCCGCATGCACTCTTTGCCAAACAGCAATTTAAGATGTTGCTTACAATGATTAAAGGATAAAGAAGCATATATACTCCGGCACTGATATAATGGGAACATCCAAAGAGCATATTATTTACACTATTGGTCATTCCACCCATAGTATAGATGAATTTATTGCTATGCTGCAATCTTTTGGAATAAAGCAATTAGTGGATATACGGAGCCTTCCGGGTTCAACTAAGTTCCCTCAATTTAATAAAGAGAATCTGGAAATTCTATTGCCGGAGGCGGAAATAAGGTACATATATATGAAGGAACTGGGCGGGCGACGAAAAGTCCGTCCAGATTCGAAAAATACACGATGGAAAAATATTTCATTTCGTGGATATGCCGATTATATGGAAACAGAAGCTTTCACGGAGGCTATTGGTAAACTGGAAAAGATTGCCTTACAAGCTCCGACTGTATATATGTGTGCCGAGGCAGTCTGGTGGCGCTGTCATCGTTCTATGGTGTCTGATTTTCTAACAGCAAAAGGTTGGAAAGTAATGCACATCATGGGCGTTAATAAAGTTCAAGAGCATACTTACACATCTCGGACCAAAGTTTTCGGGTCGTGTGTTTCCTATGAGGATTGAATTATTTGATCTTTAAAATCTCTATACAAAATAAGATATGAATAAAGCATTTAAAATAGGCGATCACGTTAGTTGGAATTCTGAGGCAGGCAGAGTGTCGGGTAAAATCATAAAAATACATACATCTGCTTTCGATTATAAGGGTTACAGGCATTATGCTACGGAGAATAATCCGCAATATGAAGTAAAAAGTGATGTATCTGACCATATTGCCGCACATAAAGGCTCGGCTTTGACGAAGATATAATTACTAATATTTGTGACTATAGGAATCTATATTATTATTTTTTCATG
>JAAZFB010000628.1 GCA_012511915.1 Clostridiaceae bacterium | reverse complement strand
GCATCAGATTTACCTCCCATGGGATATATTATAATAAAATAATGAACCGTAATATACAATTGGTTTTTGATTTCTGTATGTATATGGGGGATCAATTTCTGCGTTTTCCGAGACACCAATGTAGAATTCACACATTTTATATCAAAAGGTGGAATAAAAGTTTTATAATATCTTTTTCTCTCTTTACCTAAAGCTTATACTATTCCTTATTTAAAATATTGACAAACTCTTTTTGTCAATAGCGGCCGCAATCAGCGGCCGTTACAAGGAAAATAGTATTTACTAATTCGCAATTAATGAAATTTTTCTAACGCGAATTAGTATTAGCATCACTATTTTACATTTATGTATTGAATAAGTCAACAAAGTTTGATAAAATTACCTTAAACAACTTTGAAACAGAATGGAGATTTACTTTGAAGTATATTGTTATTTTGGGTGATGGTATGGCAGATTACCCTATAGACTCCTTAGGCGGGAAAACACCGCTTGATGTCGCATTTAAGCCTTATCTGGACAATATCGCACACAAAGGCATGTGCGGGCTTGTAAAAACAGTTCCCGACAATTTGCCACCGGGTAGCGACGTTGCAAACCTTTCAATTATGGGATATGACCCTCTTTTGTATTATACCGGACGTTCCCCGCTTGAGGCGGCAAGTATAGGCATTGATTTGTCAGCCGAAGATACCTCTTTTAGGGTTAATTTGGTTTCACTCTCCGGTGAAGACGATTATCAAAACAAAACAATGCTTGACTACAGCGCAGATGAAATCAGTACAGCCGAGGCAAAAATTTTAATTGATGAAATAGGCAGAACACTTGGAAATGACTTTTTACACTTTTACTCCGGGATATCATATCGGCATTTGTTAGTATGGAATGGTTGCGATACAGATATAAATCTAACACCGCCCCATGATATTACCGGCAAACACATAAAAAATTATCTTAGCGACAACACATTAATCTACGACCTGATGATAAATAACTATTACATTTTAAAAGATCATAAAATAAATGCTATCAGAAAGAAAAACGGGCTTAAGAGTGCAGATTCTATCTGGATTTGGGGCCAAGGCAAAAAACCACTACTTAATTCATTCACCGACAAATACAGTTTAAAAGGTACGGTTATCTCAGCGGTGGACCTAATAAAAGGGTTAGCAATTTATGCCGGACTTTCTAAAATCGATGTTGAGGGCGCAACCGGGAATATTAACACCAACTTCACCGCCAAAGCAGATGCAGCATTAAAAGCGTTATCCGATAATGATTTTGTATTCGTGCATATAGAGGCGCCGGATGAATGCGGCCACCGATTTGAAGTTGAAAACAAGGTAAAAGCGATCGAACTTATTGATGAAAAAGTAATCAAACCTATTTTTGAAACACTGACAAAAAGTAATACAAAATTTTCGATGCTTGTAACGGCAGACCATCCTACCCCACTATCCTTAGGCACTCATACCCGCGATGCCGTTCCGTATGCAATTTATCGACATGGCGACAATAATAATAACGGTGCTTACAATGAAAGCAATGCAAAAAACGGTAAGTATATAGACGTAGGTCATAAGCTTTTAGATTATTTTATCAGAAAGGACGTATAAATGCCAAAAAATAAACATTTAAGATTTTTATTAATCACTGTTTACATTATAATAGGCTATTTCTTTGTTACAAAAATACTGCCAAACTTTTTGAGCATATTTTTGCCCTTTATTCTGGCGGCCTTAGTTGCGCTCATTACGAGACCGTTTGTCCGTCTGTTTAAAAAGCTTAAACTGCCTAATCTTCCGGCATCTTTGCTTTCGCTTGTTTTAGTATTAGCAATGGTTTCGGGCATAATATACGCTATAATAAATAGGCTGGTCAGCGAAATTACACTGCTTTCCAAGCAATTACCCGCCTTTATTTCATCCCTACCATATACATTGGAACAATTGGCACAAAGGTGGTATACTTTTAACGAAGCGCTCTCACCTGAAATGTCGCACTATATTAATGAATCTTTACTTAACTTATCCAACTCGCTCGTTTCGCTTATAACACCCGCAACACAAAAAATACTTAACGCCGCAACAGACATTGCAGGCTCACTACCAAATATATTCGTGTTCACCGTTGCTTTTTTGCTTTCGTGTGTATTTTTCACCAAGGATTACGATTTTTTAACCAAAAGTATTGCACATCAATTCCCGAAATCAATATTAGACCGAATGACACAAATAAAGGGTTACACATTTATAGCACTTGGTAAATACCTAAAGGGCGTTGCCATTATGCTTTCTTTCACCTTCGCCCAATTGTTAGCGGGGTTTTTAATTATAAACATACCTTACGCTTTTATACTTGCCCTTGTAGTGGCTTTTGTTGATGCATTGCCTACAATAGGCACAGGTGCGATATTAATTCCTTGGGGCATAATAGAGCTGTTATTTGGACAATATAGAATGGGAATTTCACTAATAGTGTTATATTTTATAATTTTTGTTATACGTCAACTGTTGGAGCCTAAAGTAATGAGCAGCTCACTTGGCATATATCCGGTATTAACTTTGGTCGGAATGTATGCGGGGCTCAGCTTGTTTGGTTTTATAGGATTGATATTTGCTCCTATTATAATCGCCGTTATTGTGTATATGCAAAAAGCCGGCTTATTCGTAATTTGGAAGACAAGTAAATCTACAAAAGAATAAAATACTGTATACCCCAAAAAATTAGTCCGGTCAGCCCCAAAGTGGCTGACCGAATTTTTACGATATTCTCAAGAATTTCTTTAGTATCGAACTGAAAAATCTTGGCATTTTTAACACGACAATTTTCAAAGCCTACACCTCTTTTAACACTTTATGTAGCTAAAGCCAAGCATTATTAAAATTAATGCCAAGCATACCACCAGAAACCAAAACGGCAAAATAAGAGCCGCCAATATCCCTGCCCCTAATGCTGCGCCTATTAAGCTTAATAGCCGTCTGTCAAACCATTTTTTAAACAACCCAGGCACACCCCTGTCTTATACTAATTAATAGTATTATATTATAGTATATTATGTGTGCCCCTTAATTG
>JAAZFB010000627.1 GCA_012511915.1 Clostridiaceae bacterium | reverse complement strand
GGGCTATCCTTCGAAGCAGGCGGGTCAAATAATTCATGTTTACTAATACATTCCTCCGCTCGAAGACCGATACCCACCCATGAATGTGTCGAGTGTCGGCTCCGCACCGCACCAGGATGTGAAAGAAGAGTCTTGGGAATACTTCCGGTTGTAATATTTTCGGTGTTCTTCAAATCTAATGGGTTAAACGGACGGAAATTACGCGATTTGTTGATACGACCATCAAATGCTATATACGGTCGGGTAAAGGCGGGCATCAGTATTGTACCATATTCACCGACAACTTCAAGCAGCGCATCAATCACTGTATCATCCCCGCCCTCAATGCATCCTATTGCTGATTTACTGCTATGAAACAACAGTAAATCACCACTTACTATACCAACATCCTGAAGCGCTTTTACGATATGCTTGCGTGTAATTATATTCTTATTTGTCATATATAGATATCCGGCTTCTGCAAGCTTTAAAAGGAAAAAAATATATCCCTTAATTTCCTTCTCGGATAGAATTGTATTAGTTTCCCATTCGGCCCTCTTAATTGCAGTTTGGAGTGTATTTAGTCCGTTACAGTGTGATAACACATTTGAAAATATATTTCCGGGAAGAGGTGTCCGCTCATTATATGGTATACGCATTAAATCATGAGGAAATCCCGGAGTTATCCTTTTTATTATAATTCCAGAGGCGTAGTCAAACCACGTCGCAGAGCTTGGTTCTCCAGCATTCAAATCTATATTGGGAATATAAATAGAATTTAATATACTTTCTATCCCAGGTATTTCTGATACTTGAGAAAAAGAGCGTATACGCTTTTTTTCAATTTCCATAAGATATTCCATACGTTCCCGGTAGCATGTTCCCGGACGTATCGCGCTTTTTTTGGATTCCGAATCAAGTGTTTTTTGCGCATGCCCTCCGCTTTGTTTTATTATCGCAGCCAAACTCTCTTCTCTTATAGTAAGTAATTTCCCCAAAAAACCTGTTATCAATGTCAAATGTATAAGCAGTGCATCCAAATCAAACATGTCTTGTTCATTTTGCTTGCTGTTATGATGTAAACCATCTGAAGGATGCATAAGCCACATTGTCGGCACCCCTATCGTAGGATCACTCATAAAGCAATCATCACCGTAATAATATTTTAAATTATCATGCTCTATAATACTATAATCAGGAAAAACATCCATGAACTCTTCTATTACTGTCTTTAAAACCGAATTACCAAAGAAGGGTATGCATGGCGGAGCATATCTAACCTCAAACTTCTTTTGCTTTGACTTATCCTTCGTAACTACAAGCCCATCCGTGTTAATTGCGCCCATTACCCTATCATTCAGCGGGACACCAAAATAATCAGCTACCGCGGCAAACCCGTATAGCTCAGATGCAAATACCGATCTGATAGAAAACTCCAGTTGTGGTAAATCCCCGGAATGAATAAGACTTAATATCTCACGCACCGCCTCAATTGAACCGATAACTCCCGCTGAATTGTCATCAATAAACGGCTCGTATAAATGAGAAAGAATCCAGAACTCTTTTTTCTGCCGTCCCGGTATAAGCGCTGTTACTGCATCTATATGCCCCTCATATCTGCGCCCATCTGATTCGACTAATACCTTGACCTCTTCAGTATTTATTGCCGTACGTACTGCTCTGCCTATTTCGGGAGACACGTTAAACCCGATAAATTCCCGCTCTCCCTCTGTAAAATGCCAGCCATTTTTCTCACAACATGCATTTGTCCACTGTACATGGTCGGTAACTCTAAGCTTATCCTCTGTATAATCGGATACAAACCCTATTGCCCCAAGGTCTAAAAGGGTTGTTAGTATCTCCCCTCGCGGTCGTGTATCAGGCGCCAGCAATACAATTGCGTTTGTGCATTCTTCCCCGGCGAGCATTTGCTCCTCAGTGATAATCCTTGTACAAATGCCTTCAGGTGGTGTTGATGTTGAATGCTTTACCACCGAAAGCGGTTCGGTCTTATAATCCGCGATAACCGGTGAGTCAACCCCTATACACGAAGTTAACAGAGTAAGCCGCGCATGTGAGATATCCCAAGCAATCGGAGTGCATTTGTCTTGGTAGACAGTTTTCCCATCGGCTGGAAAACGTAGTATCCGGGCTTTAAACCCGCATTCTTTAAGTAACTGATATGTGTATTCAGAAGCTTTACTATATGCCGTAAAGGTTTGTTGCGCTTCCTTATCAAGCAAGGCTCTAATATGTGTCTCAAGCCATTCTCTATCGAGCCCTGTCATAATTTTTTCAAATAACGATTTCATCATAGTTTACCCCTTATTTAATTGAATGTATATGATTATTTAATTTTTCACGATTAGTTTCCGCCTCCCAATTCAATATGAAGTCCACCAAATCTTCCTCCATGGGCAGTAATCCGCCAAAACTGCTTGAATACACTACTATCTTGATTACATCCCTAAATAAGAGTTGTGCAAGTTTCGCCTCATTTTCATTTGCTCCAACCGCAAAAACCCAAAGCCCTTTATTATAATAATTCTTGGCTCATTACCATTTTTATTCTTATATTCGAAATATTTATTATTTAATATCGCAACATTACCCGCTAAAAGTGGTCTCGCTTTGCAATAAACAATGTGGTCTGGTGTAACCGGCTTTAAATATGCTTGCATATTCTTTTTACTTGAAGCAATTCACTTTGACTCGCAACTCGAATCGAAAATTACATGTGAAATACCGGCAGATAATCCCCTTATCCTTTCAGATATAAGTGGAATATCCTCTTTGTCGTGCATGCATTCACTAAAATCGAGTCGTTTGGTTATCGCACTGTCTAACATATTTATAACCCAATTTAAAATAAGATCAATTTCATCTGGTGTATCTGCAGATATGAACACGCCATGATTTTGCACGAAAAGAAGCTGAATATCCTTACCCGTTTGACTTTTATATTCCTTCATCGTTCACGGCATAATAACGCCAAAGTGTAACCCGGGCGGCAGGATTCAATCCATACCGCCCTTTGTCCAAACATTTCCTTTACCATTTTATTCTCATTTATACTACAGGTCATACCATTTACCAAAGCCGGATGAACATGTAACACAAAATTATGCGGAAGCTTTTACAAACAGAGCACTTTTATCTTTAATCGAGGTGTTTCCTCCTCCGGCTAGTACCAATTCAGAATTTACCCCATAGCGGTTTGACATAGATACAAGCTTATTAAACAGCACACTATCCATTATTAAAAGAATCCTTTACGCGTTTATATGC
>JAAZFB010000626.1 GCA_012511915.1 Clostridiaceae bacterium | reverse complement strand
GCCATCGACAGTGACATTGGCGGATAGTTTATCAAACGCTTTCTTTTGCGCTGCTTTCCAAGCATTTTGATCAACAACAACCGCGACTTCGACATGTGAATGTTCTAATTTTGTTACTTTTCTTTCCATGTAATTACCTCCAAACATGTGCGATATTGATTATAAAGAAATAATTCTTTAAGGACAAGGAAAACGCACATTTCGTGCAACTTCCTTAATAAACCGACTAATAATTAAAAATTATCGAGTGATTTTTTGATATCAGAAATGAGTGTTTTGACCGCTTCAAGATCGAGGCCTTTTTCCTGACATCTCTCTTCGAGGGATTCTTTCATCTCACTGTTTAAATATTCATTTGAAATTTGATAAAGTGCTTCAATAATCACTTGGGTGTCAACCACAAGTGGTTGCGGATAGATATAAATCAGATGAGTTGATAAAATCGATATAGCGTTCTCGCTTAATACTGGGTTCCGATAAGCGGCATCGAGCGCTCTGACAATCGAATTGAAAGGTTCGCCGACAAACGGAGGCTCGATTTTGCTCGGGTTAACATCAATGATTTCGCCAATGTGATTGAAACGCAATTCCTTATTAACTTGTTTCTGAACGAGCAGCAATAAGGCGAGCGACCGGATTGATTGTTTAGGAAAGTTAACCATTACATTTTGAATTTTATTCAAAAATTTAGTAATATCTCTTCCTCTGACGACGTCAATCGCCATTAAAAGGGTGTTACTGTCCTCGCTTTTGAATTTCTCTTCTAGTTCATCGTCACTCATCGTACTCAAAGAATTTCGCTTCTGTTCTTCCATCCGAATCATCTTTGGCATGTCGCGAAGGAGTTCTTCTACTTCTTGCGAGACATAGGGTCGGTTTTTGTAATACTCAAGGGTGGTGAAAGCCTCATCAAACTTACCCATTAAGCAAAGGATCTCAATGTGAGCCTTTATGAGCAAGCTCATGTTATCGCTTTCGAGGATTTTGAGATTGACGTTAATGCAGTCGAGAGCCTTCTCTAGTTTGCCCGCTCCGAGCAAGGCTGAGACGCGATAAAAAAGTGACGTCCCATCAGTAGCGTTTTCGGTCAGTTTAACAACGAGATCATACTACCTTTTATCCATTAAAGTCTTTAAATTGTCCATTGCCATATTAGTAGTTTCCTAGTAGTTTTTTGTGTTTACTTAACTCTGTTAATGTCTTGTAGGTTATAGATTTAAGCTTTTGTTTTTTTAAGGTTCTCCCATCACATCTATTTTGGCTGCGAAAATTGTGAAACCAAACAATAAAAATTTAATCTAAACCGCTTAATAATTGTACTGCATTTTGGTGCTTCAAACAACATTATGCATTATTTTGTCTCTTTAATTAAAAGAAGTGCTTATAATTATTAGCGATGATACGAAAAGACATTCAGAAATTTCTCGCCAATATTCCAAAGAATATCACCATCGTCGCAGCGACTAAATATGTTGATGTGAGTGAGATGGTTTATTTATTGGATAATGGAATCAATAACTTCGGAGAAAACCGAGTCGAAGATTTCCTCAGGAAATACGAGGCTTTGAAAGATCATTCCATCATTTGGCATTTCATCGGCCATCTCCAGAGGAATAAAGCTCATAAAATAATCAATAAAATTGATTATTTACATTCATTAGATTCATTAAAGCTCGCTGAAGAAATCGACAAGAGAAGAGAGACACCACTACCTTGTTTCGTTGAGGTTTCGGTCAACCACGAAGAGAGTAAAAACGGAGTCCTATATGATGAAACACTTGATTTCATCAAGAGTCTCCAACAATTCTCAAAAATCAAAGTTGTCGGTTTGATGATGATGGG
>JAAZFB010000625.1 GCA_012511915.1 Clostridiaceae bacterium | reverse complement strand
GATACATTCCGTCTTATTTTGTGGCTACTGCAAAGAATAAGAGAAGTCTGCGGGTTGATGGGTATTTTTATGAAGACATTGACAGTACCATGAATCTTTTCATCAGCGACTATGATGATGCTTCATGGACTGGTAAAGTTATTACAAAAACGCAGGCAACAGCAATCTTTAAGAAACTTTTAAATTTTGTAGAAGAGTGTTTTGGAAATCGATTAGATGCGGATGAAAGCACCTCAGTTGCAGATTTGAATGATGAACTCTTACTGGAAAAAAGTAGAGGAGGCATCAGAAAACTGAAAATGATTCTCTTAACAAACTCAGTAATGAGCGACCGCATCAAAGAGCTACCAACAAAAGAGGTTGTGAATATACCTGTTGAGTTTCAGATATGGGATGTAGAGCGTGTTTACAAGGTTTGCTTAAGTGACAGCGGTAAAGAGACAATTGAAATTGATTTCCAGGAACTTGCTGGGGGTCTTCCATGTATTGAGGCAAGCTGTGCTGAAACAGCAGATTACAAGAGTTATTTATGCATTATACCGGGCGAAGTTCTCGCTGACATTTATGACAAATATGGCGGCAGACTTCTTGAAGAAAATGTTAGGATGTTTCTCAGTACCTCTTCGAGTGTCAACAAGAAGATCAAAAAAACAATTCAGGATGAGCCAGAGAGATTTTTCGCTTACAACAACGGCATTTCTGTTACATCCCGCTCAATAGTTTTAGAGAACAGAAAAACGGGGCTTTATATTACCCATACCAGTGATTTTCAAATCATCAACGGCGGCCAGACAACCGCATCTCTTTCAAATACACGGTTTACAGATAAATCATCAGCTAAAAATCTAAAATCAATTTATGTTCCCGTAAAAATGACTGTTTTAAACGATCCTGATCAAAACCATGCAAATGATTTGATCCGCAACATTTCACACTCGGCGAACAGTCAAAACAAAGTAACTGATGCTGATTTCTTTTCAACGCATAAATTCCATATACAAATGGAAAAATATTCACGTGCGGTGTTTGCACCGGCTGTTCAAGGTGCACAGTACGAAACTCATTGGTTTTACGAACGTGTAAGGGGCCAGTATCTTCATAGCCAAAACAGGATGTCAAAAGCAGCGAGAAACAAGTTCCAAGCATCTAATCCAAAACCGCAAACATTTAATAAGACAGATTTGGCAAAGTATAGAACTACATGGGTCATGAACCCTGATATCGTTAGTAAAGGGGCACAGACCAATTTCAAGGTATTCGCCGAATATATTACCAAGGAATGGGAAACTTCTGAATCATCCTTTAATGAACATTATTTCAAAGATTCTGTTGCATTGAAAATTCTGTTTAAGCATGTAGAATCTATGGTTACCCATCAGTCATGGTACGAGAAAGGATATAGAGCAAATATTGTGACATATACTATTGCTCTCTTCCACCACCTCATATTAGAGCAATTCAATGGATATGATTTAAAACTCTATCATGTTTGGATAAAACAAGGTGTGCCTAAACCTATAGAGGATGCTTTGGTACCTCTGTCTAAAATTGTGTACAATGCGATAACAGATCCCAATAGACCTGTTGAGAACGTTACTCAATGGTGTAAAAAACCGAAGTGCTGGGAGAGTGTTAAAGACTCATATCTTACCTTAGATAGTGATTTAGAGAAATTTCTATATAAAATCTAAATTTCTCTTTTTTACTACTGTTTCAATCAAATCCACAAATAGTTTAAATTCAATTGAAAGAATCCATAAGAATTCGGGATTTCAGTATCAACTAAAATGAGAATCATTATATCTTCCATAAAATAATAAAAAGATGTATGGAAGAGCAGACATCAAACTTTACGACAAATTACGTACTATCGCAAAGAAAAGATGTGCTCAATATCATATCCGGTACTGCTTTTGCAAATGTTAAACAAGAAAAAGATCTATATCGCCTTCTTAGAAATTCAACCTTGAATAATACAGATGATTGTTTATCCCCAAAAATGCAGGCCCGTCGGGAAATCCTTTTGTTGGCTGATAGATTAAAACCACACCCAAAAAATGATTCATTATTGATTGTTGCAAATTTTGAACCATCCTTTGATAAGCTTGAGGAAGTTATAGAAATTGTTGTTGGG
>JAAZFB010000624.1 GCA_012511915.1 Clostridiaceae bacterium | reverse complement strand
GTATTTTTATCTGTTTTTGAGTTTCTCACCGTCGGCACATCTTTTCCAGCATTGTTTTTCCTCGCTGTCAAGGGTGGCGGTCGGTTTTTGCTATGCTTTATTTTTTCATATCCTACTTTACACTACCAATTCAGTAGCCTCATAAAACACTCATATATTTGATTTATATTATAGCATATTTACTAAATTTTTAAAATGATATTTACAAATTGCCTTAAAAACTGTATAATGTTAAGTGGCTATTAGAATTACTATATAATCGTTTTGGGAGGTAATAGTTTAAGTGAGCAGTTTTTTAGACAAAATTAAGCAGAGGGCAAAACAGCAGATGAAGACAATTGTTCTTGCTGAGGGTGAGGATATCCGCACTATTGTTGCAGCGGATAGTCTTTTGTGTGAGGGTATAGCCAACTTAATCATTTTGGGCGATGAAAATAAAATAGCTTCTCTTTCGCAAGGTATGGATATTTCTAAAGCAACAATTATCAACCCTGCAAAAAGTGATATGCTGCAATCTTTATCGAATCAATTTTATGAAATCAGAAAATCAAAGGGAATAACACCAGAACAAGCAGCACAAACTGTATCAGACCCATTGTATTTTGGGGTTATGCTTGTAAAAACCGGTAAGGCGGATGGTATGGTAGCCGGTGCTGTAAATTCTACTCCAAATGTGCTTCGACCGGGGTTGCAGATTTTAAAAACGGCGCCCGACACTAAACTCGTCAGTGCTTTTTTTGTTATGTGCGTACCAGACTGTCAATATGGAGCAGACGGTGTTTTCATATTTGCAGATTCGGGGCTCAATGACAACCCGGATGCGGATGCAGTTTCCGAAATTGCAATCAGTTCTGCCCATTCATTTCAGCAGCTTGTGCAACAACAGGCACGTGTAGCTATGCTGTCATATTCTACATATGGCAGTGCAAAAGGCGAGCTTGTAGACAAAATGCAACAAGCAACAGTAATTGCAAAGCAAAAACGCCCCGATTTAGTACTTGATGGTGAATTTCAACTTGATGCGGCAATAGTACCGGAGGTTGGCAAATCCAAAGCACCGCAAAGTGATGTTGCAGGCAGCGCTAATGTATTAGTATTTCCAAACCTTGATGCGGGCAATATCGGTTATAAATTAGTCCAGCGTTTGGCTAAAGCGGAAGCTTACGGTCCTATAACGCAGGGTATTGCAAAGCCGCTTAACGATTTATCCAGAGGTTGTACTGCAGAGGATATTGTTGGTGTTGTGGCAATAACTTGTGTACAAGCTCAAAAGTAGACGAAAGGAAGTATTTTTTTGAACATTCTAATTATTAATGCGGGCAGTTCTTCTTTGAAATATCAACTTATAGATGCCGACCAAAAACAATTGCTTGCTAAAGGGTTATGTGAACGCATTGGCATTAATGGCTCACAATTGAAACACCAACCAAACGACTCTGAGCCTGTTATTATAAAAACACAGATGAACAATCATTCTGATGCAATAAAGCTTGTAGTTGATGCGCTATTAAGTCCGACCCACGGCGTAATATCAAGTATGAGCGAAATTGGGGCTGTTGGTCATAGGGTAGTTCATGGCGGCGAATATTTTAAGCAATCAGTTATAATAGATGAAAGTGTAAAAAAAGCGATTGAAAATTGCATAGAACTTGCACCGTTGCATAATCCGCCTAATCTTATCGGCATTGAAGCTTGCGAGCATATAATGCCGAACGTACCGCAAGTGGCGGTTTTCGACACTGCATTCCATCAAACCATTCCTCAAGAGGCGTACATGTACGCAATTCCATACGAATATTACGAAAAATATAAAATAAGAAAATACGGTTTTCACGGAACATCACATAAGTATGTGTCGCAACGCGCCGCAGCAATACTTGGGAAACCGCTTGAACAGCTAAAACTTGTAACACTGCATCTTGGTAACGGCTCAAGCGTTACGGCAATTAATAAAGGCAAATCCGTCGATACTTCAATGGGCTTTACACCTCTTGCCGGTGTACCGATGGGAACACGCTCCGGTGATATTGACCCGGCAATCGTGTTTTTCCTAATGGAAAAAGAACATTTATCCATTGAGGAAATAAGCGACATTTTAAATAAACATTCCGGAGTTTGCGGTATTTCGGGTATTAGCAGCGATCTTCGCGACCTTGATAATGCAGTTGCGCAAGGCGATAAGAAAGCAGAATTAGCACTTGATATATTTGCATATAATGTCAGAAAATACATTGGCACATACTCTGCAATTATGGGCGGTTTAGATGCTGTTGTGTTTACGGCAGGAATTGGTGAGAACAATTCTGAAATGCGTAAGATTATTGTAAACGGCTTAACATATAAAGGCATTAAAATTGATCCTGAGAAAAACAAGGTAAAGGGTGTTGAGGCGGATGTAAGCGCTGATAAAGCAACCGTCCGAACACTTGTAATCCCAACAAATGAAGAGCTTATGATTGCAATGGAAACCTTTGAACTTGTACGCTGAATTTATTCAGACTAATATCTGTTGAGGGCGGTTGGCTAACAGCCAATCCCCTCAGCAGATTTCATTATTTCAATATAAAGCGCACATTCAATCCTCTTCTTCTCCATTTCACACCCTATTTCATAAGGGGTGGAGATATCTCCGCCAAAGCTATATGCATTAGCATGGCACCCTCCGCTGCAATAAAACTTAGCCCAGCAATTTTTGCATTTTTCTTTTGTATAAACATTCGTATCTGCAAAAGCTTTTACCTTTGTACTATCAAAGTTATTTTGATGGACATTGCCCATAACAAAGTTTCTATTACCTACGAACTGATGGCATGGATATATATCCCCTTCAGGTGTTATCGCAAGATATTCACACCCTGCGCCACAGCCGGACAACCGTTTTATTACACATGGGCCCTGTGTAAGATCTATCATAAAATGAAAAAAGTTAAACCATCTTCCATCCTTACGTCTTTTAATATAATCCATTGCAAGCTGCTCGTACTGCTGAAAAATGGTAGGTAAATCTTCCGCCTTAATTGAATAGTCGCTATCTACTCCTCCTACCACCGGCTCTATAGAAATTTGTTTAAACCCTTGGTCTGCAAGATGAAGTACATCTTCACAAAAATCAAGATTGTGTCGGGTAAATGTGCCACGGACATAATAATTATCTTGGTTTCGTGAGTTTGCAGCGGCTTGGATTTTTGGCATAATTACATCATAACTTCCGCTTTTGTTAACCATTTTACGCATTCTATCGTTTACGCTTTTTCTGCCGTCTATACTTAAGACAAGGTTATGCATATGCTTATTTATAAAATCAAGCTTTTCCGAATCCAACAAAACATTGATTGTCGTAATTGTTAGTCGAAAATTTTTATTCTGTAATTTTTCTTGTTTTTTTGCATAAAAGACAAGTTTTTTAACCACCTCAAAATTCATTAGCGGTTCACCGCCAAAAAAGTCGATTTCAATATTCCTTCTGCCAGCAGAATTGGCAATAACAAAATCTATCGCTTTTTTTCCCGTTTGTTCACTCATAATACAACGCTCGCCTTTAAAGTTGCCTGTGTCGGCAAAACAATAGCCGCAACGCATATTACAATCATGCGATACATGCAAACAAAGGGCTTTTATAACAGGCTCTTTATGTATTCGGGATATTTCTATATATTCGTCATTTGAAAATAAAAGTCCCGCATTGCATAAGTCAATAATTTCTGCATAAGCGCTCTGCAAATCCTCTTTCGAATATTTGTCGGAAAATTCATCAAATACCCGTTGCGGACAATTTCCTTGGGGTTTTTCATTATACAAACTCAAAATATCAGATACAATGCTATCCACAGCATGCACAGAACCGCTGTTTACATCAACAACAATATTTACTCCGTTAATACTAAATGAATGTATCAATTTTAATCACCTAATTAAACATTATAAAGCAATCCACGGTAAATATCAACTACAAATCACAAAATTTTAAGGTTGACTATCAATTGGATATTAGTATAAAATATAGGTATGATTAGAAAGGAATGGAGATTAACGATGAACACATTGTACCACATAGGAATAAATACAGATTTGGGGGCCGAATATGCTATTCTTCCAGGCGATCCCGGCAGAACAAAAATAATTGCCTCTTATTTAAACAATCCCAAATTTATAAACAGCAACAGAGAATATACCACTTATTGCGGAGAATTAAACAACAAAAAGGTTATAGTCATGTCGACCGGTATTGGTGGCCCTTCCACCGCTATTGCTGTTGAAGAGTTGTATATGGCTGGAGTTAGAACATTTGTTCGCACAGGGACGTGCGGCGGAATGCAGCAGAATGTACAAAAAGGAGATGTTGTAATAGCAACAGCTGCGGTTAGAATGGAGGGAACCTCAAAGGAATACGTACCTATAGAATACCCTGCCGTTGCAGATTTTAAAGTCACCAATGCACTTGTTAATTCTGCAAAGCACACTAATTATAAATATCATATCGGCGTTGTGCAAAGCAAGGATTCATTTTATGGTCAGCACTGTCCGCAACGAATGCCTATTGGCAGACAGCTTGAAAATAATTGGGATGCATGGATTAAAGCCGGCTGCCTTGCTTCTGAAATGGAATGTGCCGCATTGTTTACCGTATCGGGCGTATTAAAGGCAAGTGCAGGTGCGGTATTATCCGTTGTGTGGAATCAGCAAAAAGACAAGACAGGAAACACGCAGACGGTTAACGCCGAAAACGCAATAGAAATTGCAGTCGATGCGGTTAAATCTTTAATTGAGGATTAGTATCAATTGTTACAGTATGCTTTTTATTTGGTATAGTGTTTCCGTTTCTGTTGATGTAATCAGCAGATAAAAACACTGTTTAAGCGATGTATAGTCGGTTGACTTTACACCTTTAATCCCTTTTAAACCGAAATACCTTATACCATTCTCTATTGTTTGCGTGTTTTCATTGTCGTCATAAATGACAAAAACATTTTTTCCCTTGTCTACAAGTTTTTCCTCAAGCATCTGTTTAAATAAATTCAGTTCATTGACATTTTCAAAAGCTGATATGTTATTATTAAGTGTAATAATAACATTATTAACGGTTGTAGCATCGAGCTGTGATAAAAACCTACCCCATTGCGAGGGATTTGCTTTTAACATTCCGCCTTTTGAGTTGTCAATCTGTATTAAAACATTGTTTTGCTTATAAGCGGCGTAGTAATAATCGCCGTAAACCAAAGGCTTTGTCGCTCTTTTTGTTACGTTTGGTAAACTCTCCCCCACAAGTGCAATGGCATCTGCTTGGGCATTAGCTTTAGAAATAGCCCTATTTGCGTAAAGTAAGCCAAGAATATTTGTATATTTGGTATTGCCCAACACGGCAATTTTTGTTCCAACCGTCTCGGTTTCTTCAGGCAGCTTCATTTTATCGGTTTCCGGCTGTTGCTTTTCGTATCTTACATACTTTTCAACAGAAGCTGTAATGTTTTTATATCGTGCGGTTATAGTCGCATTGCCCGATTCAAGAGGATATAAAACATTATCTACAAAATACCCTTCCGCACCATCAATGCTAAAGCTTATTTCATCGATTGGGATGCTTAAATTATGGTAATATTCATCATAAACATTGGCATATATAGTCTGTGGTGTTTTTTCATATATGCCTTCTTCGGTTGTATATATATCAATAATTGCCGGATTACTTACCGGTGCGGTGGATATAATGCCTACACCGTTGGCTACCGCACGCATTGAACCGTCGGAAACTCTGTTTTTCAGGGAAATAACATCTTGCCTCGGCTCTTTTGATACAAAGGTTGTCGAACCTCCGCCATCTAAATTGACAGCATTATAGCATCCTATATCGCGCATGTAATCTTGTAGCTGGGCTAACGACATTCCGACACTTGCGCTTTGTCTGCCGTCAACCGTTACAAGGTAAGCCTTTTTGCCTGTTTTGTCAACACCCATTGCTGTTCACGGATGTATGCCGGAAATATTATGCGTTATCGGCGCATTTTCTCCGTCAATAAGCAACATCGTGCCCGCACCTACCGCCATCTTATATTTTGTAGGGTTAGGCTCAAGCCACATTTTAACCTCTACCCTATCACCTATTTTGAAATTGTCAATTAGAAAAGTATCCTCTGCATTTGTAGATGCTATAACATAGCTGTTCTCGCTGAACTTAACTCCCTCTTCCGATACCCTTATATCGGTTACAACATCATCTTCAACAACCATCTCAATTGGCGCAATGGGCGATCCGGGTGAGGCAGCATCCCAATCGTCGTTAAAAATAACAAGCGCGCCATCATCATAATATTTATTTACATGGTATATCTGTTTTTCTTCCCCGTTGGGTGAATACAATGATATATACTGGTCCCAAACACCCATAGAAGCAATGTTTTCATAATCAACTGCCACTGTAGCCATATCTTTACCGCGAGCCGGTGTAGTGAGCATTTTGCCGTCATCTACCACAACACCTAATGCACTTGCCCTTGTGGGCATTAATCCGGAAGGCTGAAAGAAATCTGCATTAATAGCTGCTATAGCATTGTTTTGTTTTGCTAACTCAAGCACATTTTCCCTTATATTAATACCTTTGTTTGAAGTTAGCGTTTTAAGGTCAACATATTTTTCATCAAGGTCAACCGAAACAGTGTTTATCTTATACCACCCGTTAGTAGTAAATCTATGTATTGTCCGCTGTACAACACCTTTTGTCAGCGCCGTATCAGTTATATTTTCGTGTATAATTTCTGCACTTGAAACAACAGTGCAAAACATGATAGTAAATAAACAAATTATAGCCAAAACTTTTTTCCGCATTAAAATAAGCCCCTTAATATAACAAATGATAACCTCCCTATTATTATAAGCTATCAACAGTAAACTTTCAATGGTTAATTAACTCATTATTGTCAAAACTTTGCATACCCCTTTTAAATTCGATTAGTGTTTCAGGTGTTTCATCAAGCCAATAAGGTCGGGAAACTATCTTTTTGTCTTCTGTATGGATTTCAAAATCTGCGTAGTTAAACCATACTGCTATTTTAATTTGCGGATATTTATTCAAACATTTAAACATGTTCTTAATCCACAAAGGTTTGCTACCACCTACTGAGCTCGACGCGAACTCTGTTATAATCCATGGAAATCTGTTAAATGCAGGAAAGTATTTTTTGTATATTTCATCATAAATATCTTCGAACTCGCGCCAGCGCTCATTTTTGTAATATGTGCCGGTATTATATCCTGTTATTCCTATAATTTGAATATACTCGTTTCCGGGATAAAATGCAAAAAAATCATTCCAATTGCATGGCGGATAGCTTTTGTCATTTGGATTAAACACCCAAATGGCGTTATCTACACCCTCTTGTTTAAAAATGTTATAAATCCTTTTCCAATTCTCAATGTAAATTTCAGGGTCACACATATTGACTACCGCAGAATAGCTTGTCCAATCGGAGTTTGGTTCATTACACAACCTAAAAAGAAAAGGATGCCCAAACTTTTTCGCCTCTTTTGCAAAAATGCGTATCTCCTCATCTTTTTTGCCCCTGTAAATGGCCATAAAACGTGTGTATCCGAATAGTTGTTCGTTATTTGATGTGGAAATTTGATATGTTAATTCAACCAGCTTTCTATCAGAATAGTTATTTTGCATAAACTCAAGCGGAAACCTGCTGCCAAATTGCATATAACAAAGCACCACAGGGAAAGAATATTCTAATTTTGACTCTAAGGCAGGTATTGTTTTCTCAATACCTGTTTGGTAAATATCCTGAGCAAAAATACCCCAATACACCGTATTTGAATTGGTTAAATTTTTATAGAGCGTTTTAGTTTCCAAGGACCATTCATTCGGAATAATAGGCTGCTGAACCGGTATTCCAACATGGCTTGGTTTTTGAGAAAAGTATTCAAAAGAATTAATAACTTCGTTTATTATTTGTTCTTCAAAAAGCAAATCATCGGCATGATATTTAAACATCAGCCGATAAAAATTAGGGGATTTCGTTTTAATATATACATATGTGTATTTGTTAAATTTTTCGCTCGGTAAATCGTTTATTACAGCTGATATTCTTTGCTGTTTTTTTGTAACAGTATTTTCCGTAACCACAATATTGTTTTCTTTCTGATATTGCGGGCTGAGAATGAATCTGTTTAGATAATGATTAATATATTGTTCAACATTTGCCTCAAACGACCACTCCCGTGATATGACAATGCTTGCTCTTTTGCTTTTAAGCATTACATACGGACTGTCGCACACAATGGAATAATCTTTTGGCATATCAAAATAAAACCCTTCGGCATAATTGATAAAGCGTTTAACATCGGCAGTTTCCAGCGTTTTATTGCCGCTGTTGTGTTCGAATTGTTTTATATCTGCAAGCAGTCCTTTTTTTTCGTTTATAAGTGGAGGTAGCGTTGATTTCGCAATTAAATATTTTACATATGATTTTGCTTTAATCGCAACCGGGCTTGTAGACTGTTTAATAAGATACAGCGCAAAAACACTTAAAATAAACGTAAATAATACAATAATTCTAATTAGTTTATAATTTATGCCAAACTATCCCCTCAAACGTATTTCTATCAAATAAGTAATAACCCCAATTATTATTGCAGGAATAGTATTTATTATACTAGCCCAAACTGCGGATTTTTTATCCATTGCAATTAATGGGAACAACGCGTCTCCGTCTTGGGAAATAGAATTCGAAAGCAAAGCCGCAAAAGGGAATAGCCCTTTAATGTATAAAGAAACAAAAATTACTTGCGGCCCGCAACCTGGGATTAAACCGACTAACGCACCTATTATTACCGAAGCTAAGCCTGCTGAGGTCATAATAGCGATAATAATATGCTCACCTCCGACTAAAATTACACCCAATTCATATACTAAATAAGAAAAAAACACCCACGTACCTACAAAAGCTGTTTCCTGCGCATTATGCACCAAAGTTTCTTTAATAGATAATAGTTTATGCTCCTCATCTTCATGGGTCTGCGCCTGTAATAACTTTTTTGAACTTAGCGTATATATTATCATGGTAATTGTACCCAATACACCTATAACAACACCGGCATTGGGAATTAGCGCGATGGTATTTATATTAATCTGTGTAAGCTGAATAACGCCTAATACAAAGCCAAGAGATATAAGTAACCAAAATATGATATAAAAGTTATGTGTCAACTTATAGCCAATTTTTTTGGCATCGAGCGGTTTTTTATGGTGGAGTGCCAAATCTATAGCGTCGCCCTCATTATGACCAATATGTTTAAGATTACATGAACGGCAATCAGGATTATTTTGTGAATAGATTATGTCCAATTCCAATTCCGCATTTTTATGTTGTTTTCCAATGCTTTGATCTTTTCTATGATGTGTTCTTCTATTAATCCAATCTCCGATTTTTAAATAATCCACTATATATCCCACAATAATACCTGTAACAAAACAAATTAGTGTAACCGCTATAAAATCTTTAGGTATTTGGGTTAGCATGACAAAAGCAGAATCCCCGCTTGTGGCAATTAATGTCGCCACTACCGTTCCAAAGGTTACGGTGCCTCTCAAATATAACGGCATTAAAAAAATTGAACCGCCACAACCGGGAATAATCCCCAACAATGCCCCAATTATGGGTTGATATTTTTTTAATCGTTCAATTGTTTCAACAAATGCACCTTGCTGTAAAAAGTCAATATAACCGAACAGCAACAGCACAGCGCCAACAAATACTGTAACTTCAATAAACCAGCTTTGTGCACTGTCTATAAATATTCTTAAGAAATTCTCCACGCTTGCACCCCCATAAGTTTAAAAAACAAATATTGAGAAAAGTTCTATATCAATACTTTTTTTATCCCAAAGGAATTTGCTATAGTCTGTTTAGCTTCTTCTGCATTGTGAAACCGGTTATCTGCAATCATCTGTGTAACAATATTTCCTATTGCCGTTGCTTCAACAGGGCCCGCAAATACAGTTTTGCCGGTATATTGAGCTGTCAATTTGTTTAGGTAATTATCCCTGCATCCACCGCCTATAATATTTATGGAAGAGTAGCTTTTATTAGTTATCCTTTCTAAGTCTATTACTGTTTGTGCATAGTAAGCGGCAAGCCCGTAGTATACAGAGCGTAGGATATCGCCTATATTTTGTGGTTCGGGATAACCGTTACTCTTTAAATGCTCTTTTATTGCATCGATCATGCTCGAAGGCGCAAAAAAGGTCATGTCATCTACATCAATTTTATGGCTGTATTCAGACTTTTCCGCCATTTCAGACAGCTGCGAAAAGCTATATTCATCGTTTAATTCTTTTTTAATTGACTGTATAATCCAAAGCCCCATAATATTTTTTAAATATCGTATTTTACCATCATAGCTACCCTCATTAGTAAAACCATAGTTTTTCCCTTCAAAAGAGCAATTTGGTTCGTCTAACAGAGTGCCCATTAATGACCATGTACCTGAGCTGATATAGATGCAATCTTCCGTTGTCGGTATTGCAACAATTGCAGAGGCAGTATCATGTGTGGGGGGAAATACTACATCAGCATTAAACC
>JAAZFB010000062.1 GCA_012511915.1 Clostridiaceae bacterium | reverse complement strand
ATAACTTTAATAATGCTGTTGTGCATGATGTTGAGGCCAACTATCAGAAGATTGTGGACAACTGGGAGAAGAGTCCTCAGTCTGAAAAAGAGAAGACGGCGATTGGGAAACGGTTTTTCGAAAACAGAGTAAAGGGAATTGCTGCAGGAGACAAAGTGTATATCGGTAAGCAGGTAAAGGGTAAACTGCCTGATGGTTTTGACGAATGTGTGGAGAATATCGCTATTTATAATAGTTCTGAAGATGAATTCTGCGCTGTGTCATCAGAGTATGACAAAAATATGCTTTTCAAGAACCAATATACAGCCTTGAAGACTATCTTCGAGTACTATAAAGGTGACAAGACGAAGCATTTTTATCTGCGTATCCATCCCAACCTAATCAACGTTCCTTATCCGTCGCATACGATGCTGTATGACCTGCATTACGATAATGTGACGGTCATCCCGGCAAATGCAGACATCGATTCGTATGTACTGATGTTCCATTCCGATAAGGTTATCACGTTCCACTCCACGATGAGTATTGAAAGTGCCTATTGGGGTAAGCCCGTGATAGCACTCGACCGTTATATGTGGAACCTGATGGGAGTCTTGTATTCCCCCAATAGTGAAGAAGAGCTGTGGAAACTGATTGATACGAAGGATTTGCCTTGTCTCAAGAACGACAATCTGTATAAATACCCCTATCGGGTGTTGCACCCGATAGAAGATCCGGAGGATAGGATAAAATTTGTAAAGGTGGATTACAAAATCTTTGGACAATCATTTTTCACAGAATATTCTTTCTTTAAATTCTTAGGTTCTTACAAACTGAATGTCTTGATCAAAACATTTAGTAATTCTAGAATAATACGTAAATTATTTAAGGGAGCATATGAGTTCAGAAATTTGCCTTGTGTTGTTAAACCTTCCGTAAAATGACAGATGTTTCTTCAAATAACAAACGTATAGCAAAAAATACGGTTGCTTTGTATATAAGGATGTTGGTCATCATAGCTATATCTTTATATACATCTCGTGTGGTTCTTGCTACACTTGGCGTCAGCGACTTCGGCATCTACAATGTGGTGGGTGGCGTGGTTATTTTGTTCTCTTTTTTGAAAAGCAGTATGGCTAGCACAACTCAGCGTTTTTTGAATGTTGAACTCGGAAAGGGTGATGAGACGAGCGCCACAAGGGTGTTCTCTATGGGTATCAATTGTCAGTTCATCATCATTGGACTATTCCTTTTTTTGGCAGAAACCATCGGCCTTTGGTATATGAATACATATATCAAGATACCAGAAGGGAGAATGGTAGCTGCTCAATGGGTGTATCAGATATCTGTGCTAACCGCCTGTTTTAATATATATTATGCACCTTATAATGGAGCAATTATTGCCTATGAGAGGATGGGGGTGTATGCTTATGTGAGTATCATCGAAGCAGTATTAAAACTTGGTATTGTTTATCTCTTAACGATAGGAAATATTGATAAACTAATATTATATGGATTACTTACTTTGGGTGTAACGATAATCACATCTGCAATTTATATTTTTTATTGTCTTAGGAATTTCAAGATATGCAATTACCATAGAATCTGGGACAAAGGTCTGTTTCGTTACATGATGAACTTTTCGGGATGGTCCATATTCGGCAATGTGGCAAATCTTGGAATATCACAGGGTTTACAGCTTGTTCAGAATTTCTTCTTCGGCGTAACGATGAATGCTGCAATGGGTGTGGCTACTCAAGTAAACGGCGCTATTACACGGTTTTTAGGTGGCTTCACGACGGCTTTTAATCCTCAGATCACCAAGTCGTGGGCGGCGGGAGACACAGACTATTTTTTCTCTTTGGTATACAGGACAACTCGTTTTGCTTTCTTTATGATGTTCATCATGGCGTTACCCATTTTCTTATGTTGTGCTGAGATAATGGATATCTGGCTCGAGGTTGTACCGGAACATGCTGTATCGTTCTGCAGATTAATGATTATCTATTCTCTCATCGATTCAGTCTGTATGTCGTTGGCAGCAGCAGTAGGTGCTCATGGAGATATTAAGAAGTACCAGATAGGGTTGTCTATTTTCAAACTGTTGGTAATACCATTGAGTATTGTAGGGCTGGTATTAGGTGCTGCGCCTGAATATGTTCTTCTTGTTAATATAGTAATGAATATAGTGACATATATCTTTAGGCTCTTTTATCTTCGTAAACGAGTGTATCTACATATTTGGGATTTCATGAAGAAAGCATTGTTTCCATGTTTGGAAGTGGCCCTGATTGCTATCCCTTTACCAGTGTTAGTCTATAACCTTATGAATGGATACCTCGGTGCTGTAGCTACCATTCTGGTTGCGGTTATTAGTTCTGGTTTGAGTGCTCTTTTTATCGGTATGACAAGGGCAGAACGAACACGGGTCCTCTCTTTTGTCAGTAATAAATTAAAAAGACAATAATTATTAAATGCGCATACTTTGGATTGCCCCCAATGGGGGAAACTATAAAAAAGGAATTGTAAAGGGCACCGGTGGCTGGATTGGTGCCTTGCAGGATGAGCTGACGAAGCGAGTGCCGAATTTGGAACTTGGCATTACATTCATTAGCACTACCGACAATGAAACAATAACTGAAGGAAACGTTGCTTATCTTCCTGTGCAATTCTCTACCGGGGGTAATAAGGTTGCAACGATTCTTCATGGCATCTTTGGTAAACTAACCAATGATGAAGAGGTTATTGCCCAGAAAATAAAGCAGCGCATTGATGAATATAGGCCCGATGTGATTCATGTCTGGGGTATTGAGAATGCATACGCTAGTGTTATTCCGCTGATAGATAGACCTTTTGTGGTTCACATTCAAGGTCTTCTGTCCGAATATTTGTATGTTTATTTGCCTTACGGCTTTTCGAAGCACGATTTTTTTAAGGCGGATTTCCCTGTTCGCTGGTTTCTTCGTGCTGGGAATTTTCGAGACTATAGGCATGCCCAGCATCGTGCGGCAAGAGAAATAGCTATGGGTAAGTATGTAAAGAGCTGGATTGGCCGCACTGACTGGGATTACACCATGAGTCAGATGCTTAGCCCTGGTTCTCGCTATTTCCATTGCGAAGAAATGATGCGTGGTGATTTTAATGGAGCTAAGTGGCAGTATCATTATGATGGAAAGACTATTCATATACATTCTTCTATTAGTCCAGAATGGTATAAGGGTATGGATATCGTTCTGAAGACAGCGAAGATTCTTAAAGATCAAGGAGTGAATATAGATTGGCATGTATATGGCGTCGGGCGAAGTAATGACCGCCTGAAGTATTTTATTAAAAAGCTCAGAATAGTCCCAGAGAATGTCAGTGTGAATTTCCATGGTCGAGTTGATGGCAAGACTATTAGAGATGGTTTGTTATCTTGTGACACTTATGTGCATCCCGCTTATATCGAGAATAGTAGCAATGCCATTGCCGAGGCAATGATGCTGGGAGTGCCTACAATTGCCAATGCCGTGGGAGGTAATGCCACAATGCTGCGACATAATAGCGGTGTTCTTGTAGCACCCAATGAATCGTATATCCTTGCTTTTGCAATAATGGAGATGAGAGATGCTGAAATTGCTGAAGGATTTTCTGAAAGAGCCTTGAAAGTGGCCAAAGAAAGGCAGAACGCCGATAAAACCGTGGAAACACTAGTGGAAATATATAAACAGGTTGTTCATATTAAAAAACTTTCGTAATGGAAACGGTTGTAAATACAAAAAAACTACCAGTCCGACCTACGAAGGTTAGGGGGGGGATTAGTAGAAAGAATTTTCTAATCTTCATCCTTGTCACCATTATTTTCTTCATGGGTTATAATTTTATTTCTCCGGATGCATTAGACTTGGGCCGATACTACGAAACGGCAGAGCGTTGGCAAGGAGAAAAAATTAAGGATATAGCTGAGTCTTTTTTTGAGCGTAGTGTTGATTTTATTTACTATGTCTTGTTGGTACTATTTGGTAATACATTTGTCGGAGCGGAGTTCGTAACAGGTGCTACTGTGGCTCTGTATTACTTTATGATTATGTGGACATTTGCAAGGTACGTGCGAAGAATTACGCTTACAAATGTTATTTATTTCGTTGGTCTATTCTCATTTCCAAATTTTATTTGGGTTGTTTCAATATCCCGAAATGCAATGGCAATAATGTTTATTTTTGCTGGTGTCCTGTTTTGGCTTAAAGATAAAAAAATAATAACGGCAATCTTTTTTATCCTTGCCGCTTTTACCCATTTCTCTGTTTTGATTTATGTGGCTTTGTTCTTCTTGTCTTTATTGCTGTATAAATTATTGTCCAAGAAAGAAAAACTAGTAAGTATACTTTGTTTCATTTTACCTCCTTTAATGTATTTGTTATCATATTATATTCTAGATAATTTCTTGAATTCTACGTTACTAAATGCTTTTCTGGGAGAATCTCATTATACTACCTATTCTGATTTCGCAGGAGAAAATACAGATTATAGTTTTTATGGATATGGTGATAAAAGTGTTATGTATGTCACATTATTGTCTACATATATTCTATTAAATATTGACAAAAAAGTATCGACAAGAAAAGTGTTATTGCTTGTTTTTGGTTCAATCACAATAGGCATGTTCACAGCAAGTGCGGCATTCTTTAATCGTTTTATGATTTGTTTACCAATATTCTACTCTCTATACTTTAGCGAGTTATATCGTGAAAATGTGTTGACATCACCATCTCACCACAATCGAAATGTTGCCAATGTGATGTTATTTAATTCTATGCTTTCAATCATGTCCTTAATACTCTTATGGTATAGTTATAGGATGTGGACACTGGTATAGTATCCATGAGATTCGAGACCTATTACATCATATCAATTATTTAAGGAAGTAAGTTCACTTAAAACGAAATTTCTACGAATGAATATCCTATATTTTAGCACACTATGCTCCCGTCGGCTGTTGCTGGTGTTTTTTGAGAAGGGAAACAGAAAACCGGTATATTCCATTCAGAAGCTACATCGTCTTCTTGCAACGGGCTTTGTGGAAAACGGGGCGGAGGTATTTACGATGACATCTATGCCATTCCCACAGGGAGTGTATGGCAAGAGAATAAAAGAGGCGGATGAGACGGAGGACGGCATACATTATCATTATGCCAGCACATGGGATCTGCCCGTGATAAAGCGACTGGGACAGTTCTTCTCATCGTTCTTCCATGTCCTTGGCTGGTGCATGAGGCATAAGGACAATGTCGTCGTTTTTGATGTCCTTAATGTGTCAGGCTGCATGGGCGGATTGGTGGCATCAAAACTGACGAGAACAAAGACGCTCGGCATCGTTACCGACTTGCCGGGATATATGTCGAAAGAACCAGGAGAACATCAGAGTTGGAACTCTCGTGTGAACATGAGTTACATGAACAGCTTTTCGATGTATGTGCTACTCACAGAGCAGATGAACGAGAAGATTAACCTCAAATGCCGCCCTTACATTGTAATGGAGGGACTTGTGGATCATACTATGAAGCCCGAGAAGAGAATGCCCGACAAGGACAAGAGAATTCTCGTATATGCCGGGGGACTGTACGAGAAATACGGTGTTAAGATGCTGGTGGAGGCATATCTTAATATTATGGGAATGTTTCCAGATACCGAGATGCACATTTATGGCGATGGCGAGATGAGGGACTGGCTGAAGAAGAAGGATGAGAAGTATTCCCAGTTTATCTATTTCGGCCCTCGCACCAACGACGAGGTAGTGGCCGACGAGTTGAAAGCCACGCTGCTCATTAACCCCCGTCCCACACACGAAGATTTCACAAAGTATTCTTTCCCTTCGAAAAACATAGAGTATATGTGCAGTGGGACTGCTATGATTACAACCCATTTGCCCGGTATGCCTAAGGAATATTGGGATAAAGTCTACCTCTTCGAAGAAGAGACTGTGAAAGGTTATCAGCGCATACTGGAGATTCTGCTTTCCAAGCCTCGTGAAGAGCTGGATGAGAGAGGCCGATTGGGACAAAGGTTCGTCGTGGAAAAGAAAAACAACGTAGTCCAGGCCAAACGGGTGATGGGATTAATAAACAAAAATAAATAACGTATTCAATGAACTTTCACATCTTCCTTTTCTACATCTATATCGGACGATACAGGAATCTTTCTGATGTCGGAGTGTGTCTCGATTCGGAGAACTTGTATCATTGGAATTACTAACTTAGTTTGGACATGGAGTTAAGCATAAAAGTTTAATTTTGTGTAACATGAGAAAACAAATAACACATTACGGCAAAGCATTCAAAGAGAATGCGGTTAAATTAAGTTAAGAGCGCAAGAACGTATCTGAGCTCGCCCTGGAATTGGGAATAGCGACTTTTCTAATATATCGATGGAGAAAGGAGAATAAAGAAAAAAGGGGCCTCAAATTTTCCGGGGCAAGGAATCTAGTCAATAAATGAAGAGACAAGGAAGATTGCGGAGTTGGAAAAACGTCTTAATGATGCAGAAATAGAACGTATAATACTTCTATGTTGTAAAACAAATTTTTTGAATCATTTTTATAATATAGGGTTTAAATACTCCTTATTTTATTTGTAATCAAGTTATTAACGGCGCAATAATTTAACAGATCAATTAGATCCGTT
>JAAZFB010000623.1 GCA_012511915.1 Clostridiaceae bacterium | reverse complement strand
GATTCGCACGCATCTGCCATGTGCATGCAGTTTTCTCCCCTCGGGATGCATCCCGGGCAATATTTTTTATGAAACCCACGTTTATTCAGATCATTTTGTTTGAATTGATAAGCGATGCATAAGCTGCAGTTCATTCCGCAGGGAGCGATCATTTTTTCATCCATTGATACACCTCTTCATCCGGCATGCAATCACCCGGGCCGCTCGGGGGGGCAGCGGCTTACTTTTATCTCCAGAACTTTGTCATATCTTTTATATCCTCGATGTTGTATGCGGCTATTTTATACAGCAAATCAAAATCCACGTTATCCGTCCATTTGATTCGGAATAATTGTTTGTATGGGAATGTCCCGCTTCCTTAATTTCCTTTTCAAATACACCGATGACCGCGGCTTCGGGTGCCACGGCTATATGCTCTTTGGAAACGCTGAAAGCGATGATAAAAGTGCCGTAATCGCTGAACATCGGCTGGTTCCACTTGATTTCTTCCTTCAGTTGAGGAAACTTCTCTTTAATGCCGCTTAAAATGCCTTTCCGGCCGTTCCCTCTTTTCCGGTTCGGTGATATTATCCAAAAACATTTGAAAAGTCTTCATGTAAGCTCCTCTTTTCCCGGAGCATTTCGGCGGGTTGCCTGTATACTTTGTTAAGCCGCCATATACAGCGGCTTTGGTATGGTATGCTCACCCCCGGTCTCGGGCCTGACCGATCCCGAATTAGCACCTAACCTAAAAGATGCTCAATTTGTTTCTTTGATTTCTTATCTAATATCCCGCCGGAAAGCGCTTTTAAGATAAAGTCTTCAACTTCAGCTGTTTTATGTTCTTTCCGAATGACAAGCAATACGTTCAGGATATCAAGCAGTATGGATTTTCGCATGGTTTCTTTCACGGTCATGATATCAAAGGAGATCAGTCTTAAGGTTATAATATCTCTTAAACCCGGTTTCGCAGAAGCAACTTTCCCCAACGACTGTATGCACTGGCGTATTGTTATGGGTTTTTCGTCGCTTAAAAGCGCCAGATATTCGCCGATGATCTCCTCCATCCGGTTTTCAGTATCCCACCTGACATTTTCCGCTATAAGCATCAGACCGATGCTTCGCTGATAAGAGTTTTCGCTTTTGAGCTTTTCACTAAAAATATCCCAAAACGGGTAAACGTCATCAAAAAAAGCCGACCTGTTCTGCAGCAGTTCAAATGCCTGATAACGAACATTGTCATCTTTTAATGACAACCAACCCACAAGCTGCTTCATTCGGAGATTGCTTCAAATAAACAATTTCGCAGTTCCCAACAGGAACCTTCCCACGCTTCGGGATGCCCAATTTTTTGCCGCACTTCAGACAATTCCCGTTAGCCTCGGACAACAGAGTCACGAGCAGGGAATCATCCTGTTTTGAAGGCAAAGTCAATTGGTTGATTATGTCAACTACAAACCCCGCCACGTTTTCTGCAAACTCTTCACCATATTTGACACTTTCCTTAACAGCAGAAACCAGAGATCCTCGTTTTGCCTCATCATCCTCAAACAGTGTTATCTCACCTATGCGGGGAGTAAACGATAGTATGTACTCATCGGTAATAGATTTAATGGTAGCCTTTCCGGTCCTATTTGTTGTGTTGGTAACGGTGTACAAAAATACTCCCGCCAAGAACGAATGAAAGCAAAAGTCACCTTTTGGCAATAACTCACTCTTTGTTATTCCGCTGACCAATTCAATCTTTGTGTCACCATCAATACCCTGCATCTTTTTGCCAACCTTAACAGGCGGATCGTTGGCGATAATGTCTTTCAGGGCAAGGATAATCTGCTTAGACATATTCCTGTCCAGCATAGGGAGAATGTTATCTCTAAAGTAGAATGCCATTTCTGCTGGCCTGGCGGTACGAGCCGGGTCACTAATATCTTTCGATAGGTTCTGTTCGCACCTCAATAATTTTGAAGATACGTCCTCTCTGACTCTATCTGCATTTTCCTGTCCATCATATGTGAATTCAAAATTGGGGGCAACAGAATGAAGCAGTGCTTCGCACAACTCCTTGTTGTCAACATTAACCGCCTTGCACGAAACAAGTACAGCCAAGTATGAGCCAAAACATAACCTCATCTAAAACCCCTCCTGTTCAAGTCAAACCAATTTTTTATTCGGCGTCTTTATCGATGTAGTCGACAATATCTCCGATGTTGCATTTAAGTGCTTTACATATCCTCGCCAAAACATCCATGCTAACCGGAAGCTCCTTACCTAATTTAGCCATCGTGGAAGTAGTCAAGCCTGTCGCTTCCATCAAATCCTTCTTCATCATTTTTTTATCAATCAGTAGCTTCCATAGTTTGTTATAACTGAATGCCATATTATCGCCTCCATGAACCTGTTTAGAAATTGTTCACTCTAAGTATTATAGCACGTCCAAATGCAAACGACAATCTTAAGTTTACTTTTGCTGATATTAGCTTTGCATTCTCTTACTTATTACCAATCGGAGGAAAGCATCAAAAATTAGCTACTCACACTCTATTAGGTAGCTACTCCCGCTCCTCTAAGCATGTCCAAGAAATTAGTATGATGTTATTGCACGAAGCGATAACATCATTTTTCTTGTGCGCCCGACATGGGCGATAACTTGGTGGTGTAAGTCCACTACGCGCTTGGTAGTAGGAAGCGTTAGCCAAAGGCAAGGGTGTCCGTCGTGAGGCGGAATCTGAAGGAAGCT
>JAAZFB010000622.1 GCA_012511915.1 Clostridiaceae bacterium | reverse complement strand
CTTGTGGCGCGTAAAAACGGCAAGACGACTTTTATTGCGGGCATTGATCTTGCAGAATTTTTCTTAAGTTCCGGTGGCGTGGATATCGTTTGTGCTTCCAATACAAATGACCAAGCATCGATTCTATTTGAAGAAATTAACAACATGCGTGAGCAAAGCCGTCCCCTTAGAAACGAGAAGCGATCAAAGAAAAATATCTTCTATATCTACTCGCCTAAGAATAAAAACAAGATTAAGAAACTGTCGGCGCAATCGCGCAATAAAGATGGATACAACATTGAGGTTGGATGTATTGATGAAGTTCACGAAATGGTTGATTCCAAAGTCTACGATGCAATTAAGCAGAGCCAATCGACTAAAAAAGAACCGCTCATCTTTATCATCACAACCGAAGGAACAACAGTAGAAGGTTTTCTCGATAGCAAACTAGAATATTGCCGCAAGATGATTAAGGGCGAAATCAAAGATATCAGAATTCTTCCATGGCTTTATACGCAAGATAGCATGGAAGAGGTTTTTGAAGATCCGACCTCCTGGCAGAAGAGCAATCCTTCTCTTGGAAAAATAAAGCTCCCCACATATCTAGAAGACATTATGAACAAAGCAAAAAACGATCTTTCAACGCGCGTTACGATGCTCTGCAAGGACTTTAATGTGAAACAACTCGATAGTGGATCATGGCTTACATTCGCTGATTTAAATAACGAAACAAAATATGCGTTAACTGACCTTTCAGACACATACGCTATTGGCGGAGTTGATTTATCAAGTACCACCGATTTAACTGCTGCAGTATTACTTATCATTAAAAACGGTAAGAAATATGTCGTACCTCACTTCTTTATGCCGAGCGAGCTCGTCTCAAAAAGAGTGGAGGAAGATAAAATCCCTTATGACATTTGGATAAAAAAGGGGTTCATTACATTAACCACCGGAAATCAAAATGACTTCTCGAAAGTTACAGAATGGTTTATTTCGATGGTCAAAGAACACGATATTCGTCCTTTATGGATTGGATACGATCCTTGGAATTCTCAATATTGGGTTAAGGAGATGGAAGATGCAGGATTCACGATGGAAAAAATCCGCCAGGGAATCTACACCCTTTCTGAACCGATGAAACAGCTCGAGGGAGATCTCAAAAACAAAAATGTTATTTATAACGATAACCCAATCTTAAAGTGGTGCCTGGCTAACACCCAAGCAAAGATCGATCTCAATGGGAATATTCAACCGAGCAAATTAAATAGCAAATTAAAAAGAATTGATGGATGCGTGGCTCTTATTATTGCCTATGCTGTCCTCACTCGATATAAAACTGATTATGAAAACATGATAAGTTAGGAGGCCCTATGAGCATATTTGATGTATTTAAGCGAAAGAAAAAAGTAGTGGCACCTAGTCCTGATGATGCTCAACTTTTCAAATCGACATTGAATCTTTTCACTGACTTTGGTGACAACATTAATTTGAGCGATGTGGTAAAAATTTGCATCGATCGAATTGCGACTCACTCAGCAAAGCTGAAACCGAGATATGTGAAATCCGAAAACAAAGAAACGATTCAAGAAAAAAATGGAAATCTAGCATATCTACTCAAGCATCAACCTAATCCCTTGATGATTCCGTTTGATTTTATTTACAAGATAGTCACTCTTCTTTATCTCAACAATAATGCGTTCGTTTATCCAGTTTATGATGATGAAACCTATGAGTTGAAGGAACTGTGGCCAATCAAGCCCAATTCAGTTGAAGCACTAAAAGATGATAGTGGAGCCCTATACCTCCGCTTTTATTTTACTGACAAGAAAAGTTTCACGCTCCCGTACGAGTCGATTATCCATTTAAAAAGATTTTATGGAGTCAATGATATCTTCGGTGGCAGTGGGGCAATCTCTGATCATAGTGCACTCCTGAAAACCATCAAGATTAATGACTCGGTTCTTCAGGGACTTGATAACGCCATCAAGACAAGCTTTCAGGTCAAAGGTTTATTGAAAATCAATGGCATTCTCTCGGAAAAAGACAAAAGTGCTCAAAAAAGAGAATTTGACGAAGCCTTAAAGGAAGCAACCAAAGAAGGCGGAAGTTCCATCGTTCCTGTGGATCTAAAAAGCGAATATGTTCCGCTTAACGT
>JAAZFB010000621.1 GCA_012511915.1 Clostridiaceae bacterium | reverse complement strand
GTTCTTATTTATGCGAGCTGACGAGAGGGATGTTTCACTTGTCGCCACGAGTACGGCAGCATTGACATTGAGGCAGTTTGGGAAACAGTTCAAAACGATACAGAAGTGCTGAAAGATTTTTGTAAAGGTATTCTTGAAAAATAGGCTGAAATTATGCAGCCCGCATAGGACAAGCAAACCGCTGACGGTGTATAATATCGTCAACGGTTATTTTTTACTTTTGTATGTAAAAGCGGTCTTACAGTTCGTCAAGTTTTTCAGCCATAGCGCCGACCATCGTGACGAAACGTTAAACCTTCTTTTTGTCTTTGTTTTTCATCACGGCGGAAAGATGTGTGAAAAACTGTTCGTCGGTGAAGCTGTCGAGCAGCAAACTGTCAACGCTCACCTCAAGAGCGCAGGCGATTTTGTAAACGGTTTCGAGTGATGGCGTCCTCGTGCCTCTTTCCGTGTGCCCGACGTGTACTGCCGAGAGCGATCAAACCTCCGCGAGCCGTTCCTGCGTCAAACCGCGTTTCTCACGTGCCGCACGGATTCGCATACCCAGTGCGTAATAATCAATTTCGCCGCTCAAATCTCCCACCGCCTGTAAAAAAGAATCACTATTATATTATTATACAATAAATTTTTCACCTTTTTACATGAACGACAAGCATTATATATTGACTGTGGGAATTTCCTGTGATATAATTGGAAAAAATGTGAAAGGCGGTAAACATTATGAAGGTCTGGGGTATCGGCGCTACTTGGGAAAAATCGATGATAAAAAAATTTGAAGAGGAAAATGCAGTTGCCATTGGATGGGAGGAAAAAGATGCGCCTGCGCTGTATGGCATGATGAATGAAATTGAACCAGGCGACCTCGTTTACGTAAAATCTTTCGTCATAAAAGGAAAAAAATTATCCATTAAGGCTGTTGGAGAAGTTGTTGGAAACGATTTTAGGCAGCCGTATGTGTTTGGCGAAAACCATGGAACAATCCATGTTAAATGGCGTGAGAACTCTTTCAAACATACGGAATCTTATATGATCAGCTCACAGGAAATTCGTTATAACGTTTATTCACATACGCTTTATCGTGAATACAATTCTCAAATTATAGAAAAAGTTTTAAACTATTAACACATATTTCAATGCATCCAAGCAGCGTTACGGAAAAACCCGAAGTCTCTTTACGAAAGACGCAAAAGTCTAACTGGGCAATAAGTTTTCAAAAATGACCACTGAAATGTTAATATTATCTAGATAAGTCGTTATAAAATGTCAAGAAAAAATATAGTTTTGGTATGGAGATGATTGGGTGAAAGCAACAATATTAAATGATAAATTAAAGTCGTTTTTTGCATATGGTCTAGTACTGATTTGTGTTGCCCTTGTAGCATTAATTGGAGTTAAACTCTACGGAAAAGGCAATAACATAGCATTAGTTAAAATCGACGAGACTTCGTCTGCCAGTGGGAGCTCCATATTGAGAGCATATAATGATACGGAGAAAATATTTCAAAATAGCTCCTTGGCAACATATGAAAACAGTGTAACGGAGCTGTTGATGGATTCATCGGCGTTTGATGATAGTGGGTTATGTGGCAACAATGTTCAATGGGGTATTGATCTTTCAACAGGAGAATTGAAATTTTGGGGAACAGGAGAAATGATTGATTTAAAAGGTGTCTGCTATGAAATGCCTTGGAAAAGAAATTATTCCAATGACATAAAAACCGTTACTATTTTAAACGGTGTAACCAGTATATGCGATTATGCGTTTTATAATTGTGGTAACATTGTTGATATAGCTATTCCCTCAAGCATCAAAAGCATTGGAGATTGGGCGCTTCTCGGGTGTACAAGCCTAAAAAGTATAACCATTCCTTCAAGCGTAAAAAGTATTGGAGATCGTATGCTTTTTAGGTGCACAGGCCTAAAGAGCGCAACTATATTAACCGGAGCAACATGCATTGGTATAAAGTATGTTCGAAGGATGCAGCAGCCTTAAAGAAATAACTATACCGTCAAGCGTTATCAGTATAGGTGGTTCTGCGTTTAATAAATGTACTAGTCTTGTCAATGTTATCCTCCCATCAGGGATAACAACCATTTCCACATGCACGTTTTTTGGTTGTACCAGTCTTGCCAATATAACAATACCATCGGGGGTAACGAGTATTGGTGATGGTGCATTTGATGGTTGTATTGGGATTACAAGCATAGACCTTCCGTCAAGTGTTACAACGATTGAAACAGGTGTATTCAGTGGCTGTAAAAACCTGAAAAATATTAATATTCCATTAAGCATAACTAGTATCGGAGAAAATGCATTTAGTAATTGCAACAGTATTACAAACATATATATTCCTTCAAGTGTTACAAGTGTCGACAGGTTGGCATTTTTTAGCTGCGACAATCTAACAAGTGTTGTATTCTCGCATGGCACAACAAATATAGGCGATATGGCGTTTGCGGAATGCAAAAGCCTCACAAGTGTTATAATTTCTGACAGCGTAACAAGTATAGGAGATAAGACATTTGTTGATTGTAGCAGTCTTAAGAGTATCACCATACCATCAAGCGTAGTTAGCATGGGGGCTTACGTTTTTTCTAATTGTACATCTTTGCAAACCATCTATATTGAAGGTCATAGTAATTCTACACCGTCAAGTATGGATGGATGGTTTTATAGATGGAACGGCAGCAATGCTAAAATTGTTTTTAATCAAAAATCCTAATTATAATCAATGAATTTATAGTAAGGGGGAACCTTTTGTGCTTTGCAATAAATGCAATCAGGAGATTCCAGACGATTCGAAGTTTTGTAGGTTTTGCGGTGCGCGCGCAATTCAGCCGACGGAGGTAAAACTCGAGCAAAATGCAGTTTGTCCCATTTGCAGAAAGGAGCTTTCGGAAGGCGTGAAATTCTGCAAGTTCTGCGGTGCGCCTGTAAGTTTAAAAAGCGAAGATGAAGCAGTACATAAAGCTGAAATGACTGACATCGACTCGCAAACTTCGGAACCTGAGGAAAGCACTGATGAATCAGGGAATGATGATTCAACATATCCAAATCAGCAGGAATATATCAGTCCGGCCGTGAGGTTGCCGTCGTCATATATTCAACCGATATTTGTACATTCAAAGCAGCAGGATAACACCCATCCGTCAGATTCAAAATTTAAAACTCAAGATGACAATATTGTTGATACTTCCGCTAACCATGACGATGAATCATCGACAACTAATTCAAAATCATTGATAAGAATGAAATTGAGGAAGTATGTAAATGATTATAAAAACTTTCAGCAACTCTCCCGAAAGGATAAAATCGTTCATGTTATTGTTCCGTTGATTATTTTAGTAATTATTTTGGGGCTTATTCCAACAAACAGTAAAAGTGAAATAGCAAAAAATTGTGCGGTTGCCCAGATTCAAAAGCAAACTTATACAGCTGGAGATAAATCGGTTTATGATGTTCGAATTGTAGCCGAAGATGGTGAAGGGAGATATATCATAACTGGAACAACAAAAGGTGTGTTTGAAACTTGGTGGGTTGTACTTGTTACCTTGCTTCCTGACGGTGAAAGTTATAGAGCAGTTGCAAATTATCATGGAAACGGAATTTCCAGCGAGGACTGGATAGAGATATATAAAACGAACAGTGATTATGGGTGGAGTG
>JAAZFB010000620.1 GCA_012511915.1 Clostridiaceae bacterium | reverse complement strand
GGTTCCGGTCTACCCCATGCCAACCTTGCGGCGCAAATAGCCCGTCAGGCAAAGGTTAGGGGCACCGACGAGAAATTTGCGGTTGTGTTTGCCGCTGTGGGCATAACCTTTGAAGAAGCAAACTTTTTTATAAATGACTTTAACGTAACAGGTGCGATTGACAGAACGGTTACATTTATTAACCTTGCAAACGACCCTGCAATAGAGCGTATAGCCACACCGCGTATGGCGCTTACCGCTGCTGAATATCTTGCCTTCGAATGTAATATGCATGTGTTGGTAATCATCACCGACATAACAAATTATGCCGAAGCATTGCGGGAAGTTTCTGCCGCAAAAAAAGAAGTACCGGGCAGGCGAGGTTATCCGGGTTATCTGTATACCGACCTTGCCACCATGTACGAACGTGCAGGGCGCAAAATCGGTGTCGATGGCTCAATAACCCTTATACCTATTCTTTCAATGCCTGAAGATGATAAAACACATCCCATTCCCGATTTAACCGGATACATTACGGAAGGCCAAATAATACTAAGCCGCGATTTATACCGTAAAAATATTATGCCGCCAATCGATGTTTTACCCTCCCTTTCACGTCTTAAAGACAAAGGTGTCGGGGAAGGCAAAACACGGGAAGACCATTCAAGCACCATGAATCAGCTTTTTGCCGCATATTCAAGGGGCAAAGATGCAAAGGAGCTTATGGTTATCCTTGGTGAGGCGGCACTTACCGATATAGATAAGTTATACGCCAAATTTGCAAACGAGTTTGAACAACAGTATGTATCACAAGGCTTTAACGCCAATCGTTCAATTGAAGAAACACTTAATCTTGGCTGGAAGCTGCTTTCAATATTGCCAAAAACAGAGCTAAAACGAATTAGTGAGGATTTAATCGAAAAGTATTGGGGTAAATGAATACATCCCCTCGCCGCCTTATCCGGCTCACGATAAGCGCGTTGTAAATGGTTATTTGATTTTGTGAGCCGGAAAGGCTTTTGATTACATGGCACTTATTAATGTAAATCCTACACGTATGGAGCTTACTCGGCTTAAAAAAAGGTTAATAACCGCAAGGCGAGGGCATAAGCTTTTAAAGGATAAAAGGGACGAGCTTATGAAGCAGTTCCTTGAAATTGTACGGGAAAATAAAACCTTAAGGGAAAAAGTAGAACTAAATCTTAAAGGGGTATACGAAAGTTTTCTTGTAGCAAGTGCAATAATGTCTAAACAAGTGCTTGAACAAAGCCTTATGTTCCCAAAACAACGTGTGGAAGTCGATATAGAAACGAAAAACTTAATGTCGGTAAATGTACCCGTTTTTTCATTCAACACCAAAAAGGTAGATTTATATTCATACGGTTTTTTCGGCACCTCCCAACAGCTTGACATATCAGTCGACAGATTAAGTGAATTATTGCCCGATTTATTAGCGCTTGCGGAAAAAGAAAAAAGCGCACAACTGTTGGCAGCAGAAATAGAGAAAACCCGCCGCAGGGTTAACGCACTTGAATATGTTATGATTCCTCGGTTTACCGAGCAAATCCGATTTATCAAAATGAAGCTTGACGAAAATGAACGCAGTACCACTACAAGGCTTATGAAGGTTAAAGATATGATGATAAAACAACTAATTGAGCAACGGCAGTGAAGCTCTTATGCACCAACGAAAGTTAAGGCTTCAATATAAATGGAACTAATACTATTTCACGATTATTGCTATATATTTATTGTAAATTATACTAAATTCAATCAAATATAGCGCAATCTTTTCGGCTGATTTTCCACTGAGCATCGTTATGGAACCGTTTTGAATGCAAAAAGCATTCAAAAGAACCCATGCCTTGCTCAGCAAAAAATCATC
>JAAZFB010000619.1 GCA_012511915.1 Clostridiaceae bacterium | reverse complement strand
TTAGCATATAGTTAAATTCTAAGAAAGTAAGCCCTTTTTCAAGGCGACTTTTAAAGCATTCAGCTGCAAGCATCCTATTTACAGAAAAATGCACACCTACGTCACGTAAAAAAGGTATATATTCAAGGTTCATAAGCCAATCGGAATTATTGACTATTATTGCTTTATCATCGGAAAAATCCAAAAATCTAGCAAATTGCTTTTTAAAACACGCTACATTTTGCTCAATTTTTTTAATATCCATCATAGAGCGCATGTCATTTCTGCCTGATGGATCACCCACCATGGCGGTGCCACCACCCATCAATGCTATTGGTGTATGCCCCGCTTTCTGCATATGCGACATTACAATAAGCTGCAAAAAATGCCCGATATGCAAGCTGTCAGCGGTAGGGTCAAAACCTATATAAAAAACTATTTTTTCATTATCAAGTAAATTTTTAATTTGTTCGGGGTGTGTCATTTGTGCTATTAACCCCCGCTGTTCTAATTCATTGAATACTCCCATAATTAAACGCCCTTTCTTTATGTTGTTATTTTTTAAGTTCTACAATAGTTACCCCGCTATCGCCCTCGCCGAATGCACCGAGACGATATGACGAAACATGCGGATGCCTTTTCAACATATTGTGAATACCTTTCCTCAACACACCTGTGCCTTTTCCATGAATAATAGTAACGATTTTGAGTGAAGACAAAAACGAATCGTCCAAATACTTCTCCGTTAGTAAAAGCGCTTCATCCAAAGTGTTGCCCCTTAAATCGATTTCGCTTTTGAGATTTTCCGTTTTTTGCGAGCGGTGTGAGGATGACGATGGATTAACTTTGACCGGCCCTGAATCGATAAGACGCAAATTCGAAATATGTGAATTTATCTTTAAAACACCAACTATAACCACTACAGTACCGTCATTTTTCGGGGCGGAAAGCACTGTACCGTTTTGCTGCAAATCAATTAAATACACAGCATTACCGGGTATTAAACTTTTGGGGGCTTCCCCATGTTCTGTATTTTGGGGTTTAACAGTTTTATGGACCTGCCTTATATTTTCGTTTAGCTGTTTGCGCACTTCGTTTATTGCTGCGTTTTGAGCTTTCTGGTCCTTTTCTTTTTGTGCCTGTTTGATTTGTTTAATAAGAATTTCTGATTGCTGCTTGGCTTGCTCAACTATTTGTTTTGCTTGCAGTTGTGCCCTATCAGTTATTTTCGTCTTTACCTGTTCAAGCTTGTCTTTTTGTAATTCTATCTGTGCTTTAAGGTCTTCTATTTCTCGCAAGTATACATTTGCCTTTGTAAGCTCTTGTTCCGTTTTTTTCTTGTTTTTCTCCAAATCAGAAATAACATCCTCAAAACGTATACTCTCTTCTGTAAGATGTTCGCCTGCGCTCTTTATAATGTAATCTGGCAGACCTAATCGTTTTGAAATTGCAAAAGCGTTACTCTTACCCGGAATACCGGTCAGTAACCTATATGTTGGACGAAGTGAATTTATATCAAATTCACAAGATGCATTTTCTACCCCTTCAGCAGACAGCGCATACATTTTAATCTCACTATAATGGGTAGTGGCAATACAAACAGCCCCAACCTGTTTTATATGTTTAAGTATTGCAATCGCAAGCGCGGCGCCCTCGGTTGGATCTGTTCCGGCACCAAGCTCATCTAATAACACAAGCGATTTTGATGTCATGTTATTTAATATATATACTATATTCGTCATATGGGACGAAAAAGTGCTAAGCGACTGTTCAATGCTTTGCTCATCGCCTATATCCGCAAATAAACAGTCAAATATGCATATTTCGCTGCCCTCAGCTGCCGGAATTGCCAAGCCTGATGCCGCCATTGCACAAAACAAACCAATTGTTTTTAATGAAACGGTTTTCCCGCCGGTATTTGGGCCGGTTATCACAAGCGTTGTATAATCTTGTCCCAAATCAGCGGTAATGGGAACAACAGTATCGGGGTTGAGCAACGGGTGCCTGCCTTTTTCTATCTTAATTATCCCCACATCGTTGAGTTCAGGTATAACCGCATCTTGTTTTACAGCAAGCCGTGCTTTTGCAAAAAGAAAATCTATTTCACCGATTGTCTTTTGATTAACGAAAAGCTGGTGCGTTATCAACGCAACTTCCGCAGTTAGCTCAGCGAGTATTCGTTCTATTTCCACACTTT
>JAAZFB010000618.1 GCA_012511915.1 Clostridiaceae bacterium | reverse complement strand
TAGCGTTGGCGGGTATAAAATCTACGCCTTCATCATGGGACAAAATAACGCTTGACGGATCGATTGAGTTCTCGTTAATTACGTTGTTCATGGCGTCTGCCAACGTCTGCGTTAAATCCTGTGGGTTTGCAATCCCAAGGCATTTTGATAAGTCGCCTTGCGGGTCGGCATCCACTAGCAGCACCTTTTTTCCTTGACGCGCCAGCCCGATACCAAGGCTCACGGTAGTTGTTGTTTTACCTGTGCCGCCTTTTTCGTGGCATACACAGATAATCTTAGATTTTTTCATCGGATTTGCTCCTTTCCGCTCCAACAGTGAATTGGAGACATAAATTTAGCCGTCTATTGCCAAATGAACCTTTTGGTTCATAGAGCAAAGGCGGCTATGTAAATCGGAATTATTTGCAGAAGAATATTCCCTAAAATACAAAAAACCGATTATCTTTGAAATGCTCAAAAATAATCGGTTCTCTGCAAATATGTTTTATTCGGTGTCTGTGTGGTGTCCCTCCCACGTATTGGTGATATTCTCATCTTTTGCATTGACTACAAGGGTAATTAGTGTTTCAATCTCATCGCTCAAACCATCTGTGCTTTTACCATCCTGAATGCTGTTCAGTGCTTTTAAGAGTTTACCTCAAGCCTTGTTCCTTGCGCCACTGTTAAGTAAAGCGTACCACTTTTGTTTTTTTCGACGGATCGATGCGCTTGTTCATCGTAACATGATAAAAATTATTTTTTCAAATGCTCGTATCCGAACATCTTTGCTGCGGTCAAATGATCTTTTGAAATCCAACGGGCAGCCATTAAGATATAATGTACCTCATCACTTTTTAAATTATACCCTTCAGCGGGATATGCAGTAAAGCGTTTAGATCGTGAGCCGAAAAACATGAAACTTGCCTTCGGAAAATAAGGAGTATCATGATAATTCTTGAACGGTACAATGGTAATTGGGACGGTTTTACCCGGCCATCCGCTGGATATGAGATACTCCGGCCAAGTCTTATTCAATATTTCTGGCTTAAACTCTGTATACAGCGCACCGAAATAATCGTCATCCAACGCCTCCCAATCGCTGTAACCTGCATAATTAGCCTTGGCAAGCTCTTCCATATAGTTGAAAACTTCTTCTCTGGTTTTGTCGGTTGCGGAAAAGGAACTGTCCGCTTTTGCAAATTCAATATTTTCCGAGTAAAACATTATGTTCCATTTGGTGTCGACTACCGTATATTTCTCGATCGGGAGGGAAAGCAGCTTCTCCTGTTGTTCCATCTGCGAATTAAAATGCTCAATGCAATCCATAATGATTTTCTCATTATCGCCCGGCTTCTCTTCCAGCGCGTGATAATATTCGACTCTTAAAAGGAGAATGGTTTCCTGATACTGCTTGAAAAAATCATATTGCGCCTTGACGCGGGCATAATCGTAGGAATCGATAAAACGGTCTTCATAAACAATCTCACGCCAGAGCGTGATAAGAGATTTTTCACCCGCTAAACCGACAAGATAATTATGGATGGTGTCCGCGTTATCAACGATGCTGTTCTCAATTCGGTTTATTAGGCTCTGTCGCGTTTTCTCAGGATTTGCCGGCGGATTTGCCACAAAATGATTCAGATCCCGCTGAATCGTATCTACACTTGAAATCAAGCTGTTTATTTGCGCCACCCGTCCGGCATACTCCGACAACGCCTGCTGATGGGTGATCTGCCTTAGCATATCCTTTAGCTGATTTTGAATGTTTTTCAACTGTGTACTGATTGCGCCCAATTGGATAGACATTTCACTTAGCTTGGACTGCATTTCCTGCATGCCCTTTTTTATTTCAGCCAAATCCTCGGCGGTATGATCATTTGACAAGTCGATGCCAGCCTTGCTAAGACCCCACCCCATAAGTTCTCCGCCGACATAGGATGCAGCGCCCTTGCCAAGCTCCATAGCAATTGTCGACCCGATGCTCGTCAGCAATTCCTCTTTAAATGGATGGGTTTTTCCGGCTTCCATCTCAGCCAACAGCTTATCCATAAAAGAATTTACGCCACCATTTTGATTCGCTTCGGTCAAAAACTGCGCGTTGTTGAAATGCTCGCCGGAAAGCTGCGTTCCACTGGCAAGGTCAAACCATTCGGGCAGTTCAAGGAAGGTCTTAATCGACAGCGTGGCTTCATCGAGCGTCACTTCCGGGTTTTTGTCGATATAAGTACTGACGAGCGTCGTTGCGAAGTTAATGTAGATTGTATCCGATTCAGCGTCAAATCCCCGTACATCTGCACGTAGAACGGCATCAAATGCCTTTCCGTTTAGCTTTCCCTTTTGGGCGGTGATCTGAAAATCTGAGGGCAGCTTTCCCGTTGCAAGAACAATTGCACCCAGCTCGTTGGCAACAATGCTCTCACCTTCGAGAATCTGCTCACCCTTTGTATTGTATATACTTAATTCCGCCGAGGAAACGGGCTCGTTTGCATATACCCATCCGGCCAATGCTTTTTCAGAATCAGTGGTTTCCTCCCGCGCGCATCCTGCCAAAAGCACGGAAATGGTCATAACCACGGATAATAGTCTGATAATCCCTTTCATATGCTCCTCCATTCTATTGATTTCATTGCAAAGCCATGCTACAATAATATATAGTTGAACATTAACTGACTACAGTCAGTATACTTGATTCTATCTTAATTTGTCAATAGAAACTGAGGTTTTTTGATGAAATATAATAATGAAAATCGCCAATTAAAAGCGGCGCAAACAAAAACAAAAATATATGAGAGCGGCGAATATCTTTTTGAAACCAAGGGATATCAAGCGGTCAG
>JAAZFB010000617.1 GCA_012511915.1 Clostridiaceae bacterium | reverse complement strand
TATTTTAACTATTATGTTATTATTTTGTATATTTGTATAAAATAAAAGCTATGGCAGCACCTAAAGGCAATAAATTCTGGCTTCTACGCTCCAAACATGGACGGGACAAGCTATTCAAAACGCCTGAACTATTATGGGAGGCAGCTTGTGAATACTTCCAGTGGTGTGAAGATAATCCTATCGAAGCAGCAGACAATAAGGGAACCAAGAATGTTAATATTGTTAAATTTAAGAGGCCATTTACGATAAAGGGCTTCTGTTTGTATTGTGATGCTTCAGAGCATTGGTACAATGAATACAAGGGGGCATTAGACCCTAAAGAAAATAAAGATTTTTTGGACGTCTGTCATAAAATAGAGCTAATTATATACAGTCAGAAGTTTGATGGAGCAGCAATAGGAATTTTCAACGCCAACATCATAGCAAGAGATTTAGGGCTGACAGATAAGTCAGAGATAAAAACTAACGGGCCTATATTCGCAGGGAAAGTTAAGATAAACGTAACAAGTCCCGATAATGCAAAAAAGTTAAAGGAATTCCTTGATGGAGGTCAATCTAAGTGATGTATTTTTTAAGAACCTCGATGCCTACCTGTCAGGAGAGCATCTTATAATCAATCAGGGTGGACAGGGGTCCTCCAAGGCCTTTTCAATCCTTCAGTTATTATATTTTATCGCTAAACAGGAGACGAAGCGTATAACGATAGCTTCTTATGCTTTACCACACTTAAAACAGGGAGCTATGGCAGACTTTGATAAGATCCTTGATTCAATGGGGGAGAATCCTGGATTAATGAAAAATATAAGCGAATCCACTTATACAATAGGCAAATCAACTATTGAATTTTTCGGTATTGAGGGTAATATCGCTAAAGCACATGGACCACGGAGGGATATATTATTTATAAACGAATGTAACCGAAAGATCACCTATGAAATTTATGATCAATTAGCTACTCGTACCCAGGGAACTGTATTCCTTGATTTCAACCCTGATTGCGAGTTTTGGCTACATGAAAAAGTATTGCCTAATTTTAAACACACACTAATAAAAAGTAATTTCATAAATAATCCCTGGCTACCGGAAAAAGAACTTCAGAATATACTTGCAAAACGGGAGAAGCCAGGGTTTGAAAACTGGTGGAAGGTTTATGGACTTGGTGAGCTGGGGAAGTATGAAGGAGCGATATTCACTAATTGGGAGTACGGAGAGTTCGATAATAGTATTCCTTATGGTTATGGATGTGATTTTGGATTTAATGATCCTGACACATTGATTAAAGTTGCTGTTGATGGCAAGAGAAAAATAATTTATTGTGATGAGAAGATATACAAATCCGGCAATTCGGCAGACCAGCTCAGACAATTAATATCATCGCATTGCAATCGTAACGAATTGATTATTGCTGATTGTGCTGACGCCCGAATGATTGCAGAATTGAGAAAGTATTTTAATATTCGGCCGATAGATAAGAAGAAATGGACTATCAGTGAAGCATTAAAGATGATGCAGGACTATGAGATTGTGATAACTGAAAATAGTGCTAATTTAGCGAAAGAGTTAAATAACTATATTTGGAGTGATAAAAAAGCGGGTGTTCCAATGGAAGGATTTGACCATACTATTGACGCTATCAGATATTGGTTCATGCATATTATTGCGAAACCCTCATATATACAGAGATGGCACAGTTGAAGGCAGTACACAGGATCACGTTTGCTGACATGATAAAAGAGCCAGAAGTATACAAGGGTCTTTCTGACGGTCTTGTTCAGCTCCCTTTGCCGGATAAAATAAAAATAAAACGCAAGCGTTATCACGTACCGCAGTCAGCAGAAGAATTTATGCAGTCGATATGCTACGGGCAGCGAATATATTTTGATTCTGAAGAAAAAAACGATTATGGAGTAATCTTTAGAGTAGTAACAGGTTACTACTACCCTATAATAACTCGATCAAAATGGAATGGAGATAACGCATTGTTGTTTGGGAAATATCTATTAAATTGCAAGATAAATGTATTATACCCTGTCGCTATGACATTTGTGAAGTATATAGCTGATATGACAGAACGTGAGAGGAACCTCTTACACCGGGAACCCTCGAAACTTGAACGTGCTGCCGGGATTGAAAAGCTCAACCGCTTTGCTGACCTAACCTCCCTTGACTTCCTACGTGATGAAATGAAAATGCCTATTGAGGAAGTCCTTCTACAACCGTATAATGAATGTCTTGTACGCTTTATGCTTGCAAAAGAAAAAGCCGATTATCAGGAACGGTACTATAAGTTATTACATGAAGAAACAGAAATGAAAATAAAACGTAAAAAATGAAAATGAAATGTTGCGGACGTAAAGAGCGTATTGATTGGGCTTGGACGTTCCTCTTTTTTTGGCTAAGTAATCACGACGAGAAATGATTACAGATAAATTGAAAACTATCCTTCAGAACTCTGGCTGTACGCTTGTTGTGTACGAACAGAGGGAGCTTGTTAATCTTTATACCGATGAAAGTCACCAGTCGGATGTTGTAGGGGTTATTATGCGACCTATGGATTTGACACTCGAAATTAGAGCGAACGCCATCCATGAACACTACAATCCATTAGAGATAGAGATATTACAACAGGCTCGTCTTGAAGATGCAGCAGATAATAATGAGGCACAGCTTCAAATGTTACTGAATATCTGTAAAGAAGTTATCACCCGGCTTATCGTTACTGCTGAATTCAAGTCAATCGCTCCGGTAAATGTACGCCGGGTACTGGAGACTAAATACGATGCTAACCTTATCGGATGGTCAATACCTCTAAATC
>JAAZFB010000616.1 GCA_012511915.1 Clostridiaceae bacterium | reverse complement strand
GTTTTGATACTAATTCATACTAAAATATTGGGAAACTTTTTTTGTCAATAACGGCCGCAATCAGCGGCCGTTATACTGTTCCTAAATTAAATTATTGGTTTAATGTAGGAACAATTCAATACTATTTTCCTTGCGCCAACTGCGTTGTTGACACGAATGTGTCAACATTTTAAAATGGGAATAGTATTACAAGGAAAATAGTATTTACTAATTCGCAATTAATGAAATTTTTCTAACGCGAATTAGTATCACATTAAATATATAACCATAATCGTGAATTAGTATTATATTCGATATGTAAGCAATAGAGAGCCAAACTAATAATAATATCCAATTAAAAGTCAAGTATAAAAACGTAGGACTTTTCTAGTCAGGCAAGGCGGAAGGTTCCGACAATACTTTCTGTATTGGCGGGTTCTTCCAACGAAGCATGGCGAGAAAAGGACAAGTTGTTTTTGATATTTTAATTGGATATTAGTATAATGGCTCTCTTATACTAATCATTATAATACCCGGCATTATTCTTCCGGCACAATAACACACTTATTGGAAGTGAGCGGTTGTGTTTGCTCTTGTTGCATAACGGTTGCCCCGTATTGTGGCATTAATGACATCACTTGTTCAAAATCGTCGTTTTCAAGTTCTAATACTATTTTGCCTTCTGTTAGTTTTACATCGTAATTTTCTTTCAGGGCAGTTAACGCCCCTTCAAAATCTTTCACCGTGATAATAACGCTTACAAAGGTCGGTTCATCCATATCATGTGAGCTTGAATAGGAAGTCTGAGGAGCTTGCCCGTCAAATGACTCTGTTTGTGGTTGCACATCATTCTTTTCTTTCCCTGCAGTCATGCGTGTTTGTGGTGCACTAATCAATGAATCGGCGGCAGGTCGGGGAATGTCTTCATTTGCCGATATAGATTCAATCTCTATTTGGCTTTCTGTTTCGTTTTGTGATGTGTCGGGTGTTTGTGCCGGTTGGGTTTGGTCTGATGCAATATCTTGCGGTTTGCTTTGTGGCTGTTGCTGTTGCACGCCTTGCATATTATTCATTGCATATCCTTCTTGCTGTTTTTTCGGTGAGGAAGGTTCATCTGTACTTATAATTTTTTCATTATCGGCACGGGGCTGTTCCGATATAATCGGTGCCGTTTCGTCATCAGCCTCAGTTTGTGTATCAAATACCGCATCATTTACATATGCTGTTTGCGTTTGATTTATTCTATAATAATAGCCTGTTCGTCCAAGCAAAACAATAAGCAATCCTGCGGCAATAACTGATAGTGTTTTTAAGCTTCTAAAATATGTCGTCGTTTTCTTATTTTTCAATTTTTTGTTGTATTGTTCAAAAAAGTCTGTCGGCAGGGGCTCGTCAGGCAGTGATTTAAGTTCTAATACCAAACTGCTTAATTGCTCATATTGTTTTGCGCAATGAGGGCATGAATTGATATGTTCGGAAATCGCACATTTTTCACTTGGCACTAAAATGTCGTCCAAATATTCCGAAAGCTTTTTTTCAACCTCATAACAACCTAGTTTCACAAATAACGCCCCCTTTCATCTATTGGACGTTTATCTTTAGGTTTTTGTTCGATGCATTCAAAAAGCAGTTCCCTTAATTTTTCCCTGCCTCTGTTTATTCTTGACTTAACCGTTCCAATAGAACAACCGGATATCTCTGCTATTTCTTCATAAGAATTGCCCATAATATCCCTTAGCACCACAGCAGACCGAAAATCAGCCTGCAAGCTTTTTAAGGCTTTGTATATTAATTCTTTTCGTTCGTTTTGTTCGGCTTTTTCATGCGGTGAGGGATTGTTATCTTTTATTGCATCGTCTAGCTCGTATACAATATTATTTTTCCTCTTTCGTTGCGAATCCATACATGTGTTAAATGTTATTCTGTAAACCCAGGTAGAAAATGAGCTTTTTTTTTGAAATCCCTTTATTGCAGAATGTATTTTTATTAATGAGTCTTGTGCCGCATCAGAAGCATCGCTATAGTTGCCCATAAGCTTGAATGAAAGATTAAATACTTTAGAAGCATAATTTACAATCAGCTTCTCCAACGCTGCTGTATCTCCGCGTTGTGCGCTCTCAATTAACAAATTTTCGCTGATTATCTTCACACCTCCTGCAACCGAATAGACAAAAGACCCTCTACTACTTCCATGAGCCCTGATACTAATTCGCGTTAGAAAAATTTTATTAATTGAGAATTAGTATTAATATAATTTTATCACTTTTATTGCTAAAATTCTAGGAAAAAAGGGATATGTTATACTATTTGTCATATAATACTATAATAATCATTATAAAGGAAGTGATGTTATGTGCGGCAGATATGTTGTTGAATTTGATGATATTGAAATTCGGGGAATAATTAGGGTATCCTTAAAAACCTGGGAGCAGAAACTGATGTAAAAACGGGCGTTTTAAGGATACCCCAATTATAAGAGATATGTTTTCAAGCTTTTATTTTTTCTTTCAATATAATGGGTTCACCGCACTTTATGTCTTTTTTCACGAATAAATATTAATTTACCGTTTCCTTTACTTAATTGCCTTTCATCAATATCAAACGCCCCTATAACCTTGACAAGCGTAGTTAACTTAGAATATCCATAGTTTCTCGAGTCAAAATCAGAATGTTTTTTTATTACTTGTTGGCCAACTTCCCCCAAAAATACCCATTCATCATTGTCTTGCGTCAAATCGTCGATTGCTGTTGATATAATATTGACAAGCTTCTTCTTTTGTTTATCAGAAATAATCTTTCCGTTAACAGATTCCTTTTTTCTCGAATCCGTTTTGATTATTTCAAGGTAAACAAACTTATCACATGCCACGATAAATGGATTTGGCGTTTTCTTTTCTCCGATACCAATAACTGTCTTGCCTGATTCCCGTAATCTTATTGCAAGCCGCGTAAAATCGCTGTCACTGGAAACAATGCAAAATCCATCTACCGGTGATGTATAAAGAATATCCATAGCATCAATGATCATTGCAGAATCCGATGAATTTTTCCCCGAGGTATAACTATATTGTTGAATCGGTGTTATTGCGTTTTCCAAAAGTACAGCCTTCCAACCCGATAGATTAGGATTAGTCCAATCGCCATATATTCTTTTTATAGTAGGTGTGCCATACCTTGCAATTTCCTCCATCATGCCTTTAACATTACTATATGGCACGTTTTCAGCATCTATTAGTACTGCCAGTGTTAAACCATTTAACTTTTCCATATATTAATTACCTCCCAATAAAGCAATAAATTCAATGTCCGGATTCTAAAAAATAATGTACCTTTAAATACGATTATACCACTTTTTTCGCCAAAATTCAACAAAATATTACCCAATATTACCCTTTTATTTTTGTAATACTATTCCTTATTTAAAATATTGACAAACTTTTTTTGTCAATAACGGCCGCAATCAGCGGCCGTTATACTGTTCCTAAATTAAATTATTGGTTTAATTTAGGAACAATTCAATACTATTTTCCTTTCGCCAACTGCGTTGTTGACACGAATGTGTCAACATTTTAAAATGGGAATAGTATTACAAGGAAAATAGTATTTACTAATTCGCAATTAATGATATTTTTCTAAAGCGAATTAGTATTAGCAATTCTTTTGTTGCAATTTTTAAGAATTGTTATAAAACAAAAAATATGGGGTTTTTAAGGATACCCTATTTAAAGTTATATCTTGACTTTATAATCACAGGCAGCTTTATTAGAACTTTCTCCATACCATCCTATTGACAACGCCGGTATAGGATTGGATGATCTTAACGACCTTAGTCGACACGTTTTTTTCAATATAATCCGGCACCGGTATACCGTGATCGCCGTTTTCGTTCATCTCCACCGCAGTGGTAACAGCTTGTAATAACGACTTTTCATCAATCCCGGCAAGAACAAAGCAGCCCTTGTCGAGTGCCTCCGGACGTTCAGTGGAAGTTCGGATACATACAGCCGGGAACGGATGATCAATAGAAGTGAAGAAACTGGATTCCTCCGGCAATGTTCCGCTGTCGCTTACCACGCAGAATGCGTTCATCTGTAAGCAGTTATAATCATGGAATCCAAGCGGCTCGTGCTGAATCACGCGGCGGTCAAGCTTAAATGCGGATGTTTCCAGCCGCTTCTTGGAACGAGGATGGCAGGAGTAGAGTATCGGCATGTCATACTTTTCAGCAAGCTTGTTTATTGCGGTGAAAAGTGAAATAAAATTCTTCTCGGTATCAATGTTTTCCTCACGGTGGGCAGACAGCAGAATATATTTATGCGCTTGAATGCGTAGCCTTTCAAGAATATCCGAGGCTTCAATTTCTTTCAGATTTTCGTGCAACACTTCGGCCATGGGAGATCCGGTGACATAGGTGCGCTCCTTAGGCAAACCGCACTCCGCAAGATAACGGCGTGCGTGTTCGGAATATGCCATGTTTACATCAGAGATAATGTCAACAATACGACGATTTGTCTCCTCCGGCAAACATTCATCCTTGCAGCGGTTCCCCGCTTCCATATGAAAAATCGGAATATGCAGACGCTTTGCGGAAATAGCTGACAGGCAACTGTTTGTATCACCGAGAATCAGCAGAGCGTCAGGCTTTACCTGCGTCATCAGCTTATACGAGCAATTTATGATACTACCTACTGTCGCCCCAAGATCGTCACCGACAGCGTCCATATAGACTTCCGGATTTTTAAGTTTAAGGTCATCAAAAAAAACTCCGTTCAGGTTATAGTCATAGTTTTGCCCCGTATGAGCAAGAATGCAGTCAAAATATTTGCGGCATTTTTTGATAACTGCGGCAAGCCGGATGATCTCCGGGCGTGTGCCTACGATGATAAGCAGTTTTAGCTTGCCGTCATTTTTAAATTTAATATCGGAATAATCAAGTTTTATATCCATTATTCTACCACCTCTCCGAATGTGTCCGGATGCTTAGGGTCAAACTGCTCGTTTGCCCACATGACTGTGACAAGATCGTCCGTGTCTGACAAATTGATTATATTGTGCGTGTAACCGGGTAGCATATGTACCGCTTCTATCTTATCACCTGAGACATAAAAATTCAATACTTCATCAGTGCCGATTTTTCGTTCCTGTATGAGTCCGCGGCCGGCAACAACGATAAAAAATTCCCACTTGGTGTTGTGCCAGTGCTGTCCTTTTGTGATGCCGGGTTTTGAAATATTTACAGAAATCTGTCCACAGTTTACTGTTTTCAAAAGCTCGGTAAAACTGCCTCTGGCATCCACATTCATTGTAAGCGGAAACGACACTTTTTCTTTTGGTAAATAAGAAAGATATGTGGAATACAGCTTTTTAACAAAAGATTTGTCCGGGATCTCCGGCATAACAAGTGTTACCGTTTGCTTTTTGAACGTTTCCAGCATATCAACGATCTCACCAAGCGTGGCGTGATGTATTGTAGAAACAAAGCAATACTTACCATCTGCTTTTTCTACCACATTCACACCGTCGAATTCACAGTGATGCTCTTTTCCTTCCAATGCATCAAGCATTTCATTAACCAGATCATCTATGTAAAGCAATTCAAGCTCGGTGCTTCGATCATTTACTTGAATCGGCAAATCGTTGGCAATATTATTGCAGAAGGTTGCAACGGCAGAGTTATAATTCGGTCTACACCACTTCCCAAACAGATTCGGGAATCGGTACACCAGAGCCTTAGCTCCGGTTTCTTTGGAGTAATCAAAGAACAGCTCCTCGCCCGCCAACTTGGATTTACCGTAATCCGATTCGGCATAGCGACCTATCAATGTCGCCTGAATTGAGCTTGACAGCATAATCGGTGCTTTGCTGTGTTGCTTTTTCAGTGTATTCAGAAGTGTAGATGCAAATCCGAAATTGCCGGCCATAAATTCGGCGTTATCCTTCGGGCGATTCACTCCTGCAAGATTGAAAACAAAATCAGCTTTGGCGCAGAATCCGTCAAGCAACAACGGATCCGTGTCGATATCAAATTCAAAGATTTCTTCGATTTTTATGTTGGGACGGGTTTTGTCCTTGTTTTCACAAATATTCTTCAGCGCTGCAACAAGATTTTTCCCCACAAATCCTTTCGCACCGGTAATAAGTATTTTCATCAGGTTACTCCTTGAAATTAAAGTCTAATCCTACATATTCTAATTCATCTTGATATCGATTAATGTTTTCTGCAGAAGCAGTACGGACATCAGCACACCTTTTCCGAACATTATTCGGCTTAAATAAAGCGGCTTGAATTATCCTAACAATCCAGAACACGGGTAATAAGAAAGGAATGCTCCTTAATATGGGATATTTTACACACATAGAGGGATACGGCAAAAAGATAAGGTCAAGGATATTCTTCCTACGGACCCCTGATACAGATCCAATAGTTTTAAGCCTTTTTACGCATGCCGCAAGGCTCTTTTCATTCTTTGCTCCATATGCCCCGCTTGCAAATATCCGTTCTGTAATAAAATTGCTCATTTCATTGGCATCAGCACCGTTAAACCAGACATCAATGGTATTATGTATATTCTGAAAGAATTCATATAGCTGTAGTTTTGTCAATTCAGCATTAATATATTCCATATTGAGCCCGAGGTTAGTATCCATGTATAACCAAATATCAACGAAATGTTTTATACCTATTCCCCCATTCCGATAATGCTTTGCGAAGTGTGTAAATAAGTATATCAGCTGATCCTCCGGAGGCATTTCATATCGATTCTGGTCAATCTCCGAACATCGCACACGTTGCCATCCATCTCCAAAATAAGAATAATAGTCCTTATTATAAGACGAGATAAGTCTTTTGTGAAGTTCAACGGTCATAAAGGATGGCTTTGACCATACAAGCTCATGATCGCTTTCCTTCACTTCATGATAACCAAGCTTTATCATTATTTCCGCAATTGCGGTATATTGTTCAAGCCTGATCAGTATATCTGCGTCGCGCATTTCGCGCATTTCCGGATTTGGATAAAGCTGTTTTAAGACGATCCCTTTTAACGGCATATAATCAATCCCAGAATGTGAAAACGCTTGGAACAGGATATTCAATTCATTTTTCTGAATTTCGTCAAAAATGGCGGCTTTATAGGTGCCCATTTTAAATTGATTACTAATACTGGCAGGCATTTCAATTTCGGATATATGCGCGCCAAAATATATTAACGGTATAATATGGTGCCGTTCCGCAATTTCTACAGCTTCATCCCAGTCAAAATGATCCGGTAAAGTTACAGAAGTTTGCTTCATTGCACTTTTAATAAGCGTAATAACCCCATTTATAATTTCAGTAATCATTTTATTATATCACTTCCATCTCATTTTGGATGTACTGGAGCTTCAGCAACTTCTCTTTAACT
>JAAZFB010000615.1 GCA_012511915.1 Clostridiaceae bacterium | reverse complement strand
GTTTATGTGTGGCAGCATAACTGGCTCAGGGTAGCAGGTACTTTTGGACTTTTAGGTGCGGCTATCAACTTTCATGCCATTTATAATCTTTTAATTGCCCACGGAGGCATAACACAATATATTGCCTTTTCACTGCCTCTTCTTACAATGATTGTAGGAAGAGCCATGGGCGGGATTTATAAATCAAAATATTATACATAAAAACTGAATAATTATTTTTTCGAAGAGTCACCAATATGGTGGCTTTATTTTTTTTTGCAAAAAATAAATATTTTTTATTTTAGGTGCGTACTTTTTGGTTTTTTTGTACCTATATTAGTATAAGGGTTTTTTATGAAAACTTTTTTGAGGGAAGGAGGCTTAAAAAATGCATGATACAGCGGAACGGATAAGGCGGGTAGAACTGCGTGTTGAAGAACTACGATGCGAAGAGGAAAAGCGATTAATCGGCGGTCTTTTCGGTCTATGCGTGATGCTATCGACTTTTCTCCTTGGAATCATTGGAAATATGGTCGGTGGAGGACAGTGTATAGTGACGGGGCTTTACGGTTCCATGCTGATGAACGATGATATCGGCAGCCATGTATTAGTAGGCGTGATTTCCTTTTCTGTGTCCGTCGCCATCACGGTGATATGTATTCGCCGCAAAGAAAAAAACAAGAAGATTAAAAAATAATAAACAGGTTTGGTTGAAAACAATTGAATGAAAGCAGGGAAGCTTATTAAGCTCTTGCTAAAGCCAATTGCATCGCAGGTGAACTAATAGTTAGATAGACAATAGTAGTTAGATGGACAGTAGTCACCGGGCGAATAATATTCGCCCCTAGAACAGAACAAAACGAGAACAAAATATGAAAGAGGCGGTGTATATGAGAAAATCTATAAAAAAACTGATTTCGGCGGTTTTATTAAATGTAATGCTCTTTGGTATTATCTTACCCTGTATTACAGTGCCGGTGGAGGCGGCAGATGATGATGCTCCGTATTATTGGCTTCCCGAACAACATCGATCGGGCAAAAATATTAGCTTTGATCCTCTTATTACTCGGGATATGTTAAATGACACTCAGTTTAAGAATCAATTTCTTAAGAGTAATTACGGAAGCAATTTAATAGCAATTATTCGTATGACAAGAGAGAGGGGAAATCTTAAAGATACTCTTTGGTTCGACCAACAAGGGCGGCTGCTTTATGATCGGGAATATAAACATGCAGAAGATTCAAATACAAAGTGGTATGCTAATTTTGATTGGGGACCTACCCAACATACAAATCAATTAGCTGCAAATAAGGAACTAAAGCTGTATCTTGAAGCAAATTTAGCGGCAGATAATCATAATAACTTTATTCACCACAGGGGGACAATGTTAAATGACCGCGCCGAGATACAAGTAACTACTCTTAAAGTAATTAACAATAAAAAAGCGACTGACAAGTATTTAGGGAATATAATCAATAAAGATACTGATGCGGATGAGATATTTTATAATCATAGTAATGAATTCCAATTAGATGATGTTCCTTATATAAACTTCAGATTAGGAAGCACCGCCTGCGGTTGCGGTAGCTCCAAAGTGAAAAATGTTATCGCTGCAATAGTGGATGAAAAAAGCCCTACAATAAAGGAAGCCAAGATTATTAATAAAGATCTACAACCCACTGACTATATAGC
>JAAZFB010000614.1 GCA_012511915.1 Clostridiaceae bacterium | reverse complement strand
GAACACCTTTAAATTTCTGAACGGTAGTCATATCGCTTGCCGTCAGGTTTTGTCGGAATCGCTCGCCGCTGTCGGTGACCAAATCGCATGTTAATTGTGCCTCATCCTCAGCAGTTATCATTTCAATGGGATCGACAATAAAGTTAGTGATTTGATAAAACTTGTCGCCCCGCCGACGATAATAACATCCATACTGCTCAAATATTTCAGGCTCTTTAGCATGCTGGGTTGGCGTGTAAACTTGGGTGGTATTGACGCAAGCGTTCTTGACAGTCTGTTCTCCATAAGTCGTGCCATCGGCAGAGTGCCGGGCATCCCATTTGTCGCGATATAACCCTGATTTGCGAAACAGGCGGTCAATCTGTGCCTCACTACGCCCCGACCAAAATGCAAGCTTGCAGCATAGCGCAAAGTCCGCCTCCGATTGGGATTTATATTTGCCCTGCCATTCGCCTGAATAAAGTTTACCGAATGACTCACCGTCTTTGGAGGCATACGCCAGCTTTAGCAATTCATCGTCCGTTAACACCACCGTCGTTGACTTGAAAACCGTACGGTTGTTGCGTTTCAGAGGTGTGATAAAAGTCTTGTGTATCCACTCTATGGCTCCGTTATCATCGGCAATCGTATCTACACAGTCCTTCCAAAGTACCCCGGTCATTGTGAAATATCTGCTGGATGAATACATCTCTACACCATGCTTGCTGTTACGGTTCCCACCGGATGGTAGCTTGCCACGAAGGAAGATGTGCAGCCCAGTTCCCGATGGACTAATTTCAATGTACGTTGGCGGTAACCTCGACAAAATATCCGTTGCTACCTCGTTTGGTTTGCCATCATTCAGACAGTGGTCAATGTCTATTCCTACAATACCGCAATCTTCTGTAAAAACAAAGCCAATCCCACTGAACGAATATTTATCTTTAGCATCTACAGCTTCATCTAAGGTTCCCCACGTTGACGGATTACTTGCCGATGCCCTATGCCCCGTCCCCGGTGAATACGGCACCTTGGTATCTCTTCCGGACTTTTTATCAGGCTCTAACCGCCAGCACACCCATTGCTTAAGGGCAGTCAATTCTTTTGGAAAGCTATTCTTGTCCAATAATATCACCTCACAATGAAAGTTGTCACATTATATGATTATGAATAGAACGATTGTCCATATTCAGAGCTGTATTCTATTATGACGGTGGTAAAGTCGAAATTTCTTAATATGAAACTTTTTCCAACAACATACGCCATTTTTCTTGAAAATTCCAATAAGTTATGTTACAATATTTCATGAGTTCTTATGTATTGAAATAAAGAAATATTAACAGGTTAATCTTGTGAACCATTTAGTTGAGTCGAGAAGTCACAACAAGAGCAAAGCTTTAAATAATTGTAAAAATGATTATGATCATTTTTGCGGTTACGTTTCAATTTCCTGTACTGGATAAACTATGCGCTTTGTTTGAATGTACTCCCGGAGATATTCTGCATTGCATTAAGGAGAAAGAGAACGTTGAGTAAGTGTCCGTTTTTTGGGACATTCAATTTGATATAATGAAACATAGAAAGGGGTAGTGATCTGTGTGGTGCAAGACTTGTAATAGAGAAACAAATAATGAAAAATGCGAATACCATGACAATATAACCAAGCATGATATTCCTCTTGAGGTTTTTTTGTGTAAAGAATGCAATGCTCCCATAATAAAATATGCTAATGACATTGATAAAGATTCGTGCCTGTCGTGTCATGCTGTAATATCATATTTGTGTGCTGATTTACGTCCGGTTTTCCTGAATAAAGGTTGCTTTTTGAATTAATTCAAGGAAAACCCCTTGCCTGTATGAATAACAACGTTTGGGCTACTAAATAATCGGATTTATATTGACGGTATGCCTTTTACAATAATAAAGGAGTTTTATTAAAAGCAAACTCCCGAAGAAATCCATGAACAGCTTGAGAAATACAAAAACCAAAACAGCTATTCCGGATTCAATGAACCTCGTTGACCTCGACTTCGGATGTAGTTCCGTCTGCAAACTTCCATTGAATCTTCATTGTTCGTTCCTCCAGATTTCATATTTCATTGAGCAATCCGCAGGAACCGAAAAAATCCGTGAAACGGAAAGGACGGCGGTCTCGCAGATTTCTTTGTTATGTAGTTACTTACGCAGCTTTGCTTGTGATCTCGATAGTGCCATCATAGAAGAAACGGATTGTGGTTACGATGTCTTTGTTTTTAATTTCGACAACCTTGCACTTTGCATCGGCACGACAGATTGTCTTGCCACCACTGTTTTTAATTGCTTCCATTTGCATTCACCTCCCATTGATCTTAATTTGCTTTAGCCGGTTCTGTCGTTTATGGTCTTGTTGCCTAAGCTGTTAGAATGTAACCCTTGTAGATTTGAAAAGAGACAGTTATAAAGGGTTAAAAATAGACGAAAAAGAGCCTGACAAATAGCTTGTTTAGCTACTCCTCAGGCTCTTATATCAGGTATTGGCTCTGTACTAAGTACTGAATTATTTAATTGTTGTTAGTGCGGCATATTAGGTAACTCTCTTGGTTCGAGCTTTGCTCTGCACATCAGGTACAGCTTTGCTTGTATTTGTTACTTTTTCTGGTACGAAGGTCAGCTTAATGATTTTTTTGCATTGCGGGCATTTTATGACCATAACGTAATTTTGTCAAGTGAATTACACGAAAATAATAGAAATGACCAGCAATTTTTATATTATCCCACTATAAGTCCAGCTTTGTAGGTGGGAATAATCGTATAAATAAGCTTATTATGTTTCATTTAAGCTTTAATACTTGTAAATGACTTAAAGTAGTGATATAATTATTAAACGAATTATTGTCAATTATTGTCTATGTCGAGGTGATATAAATGACTGTTAGTTACAACAAGTTATGGAAACTGCTTATTGATAAAAAAATGAAAAAGAAGGACCTACAAGCTGCAGCGGATATCAGTGCCAGTGTGATAACGAAGCTTGGTCGGGATGAACCAGTGACAACCACGATATTAATGAAGGTATGCGCTGCTTTAAAATGCGATATAGGCGACATTATGGAAATCGTGCCAGAGAATGTCTCTGCCACAGATGGTAGAGAGGAAGGTGCCAAGAAATGACCGAAAATCAGAAAAAACTATTGAATATCCTCCGTGAGATGTTCCAATTTGACCAGGCAGACCTCGATTTTGGCATTTATCGCATTATGCGTATGAAACGCGACGAGGTCAACAGATTCATCGAAGAAGAATTACCCGCTCAAATATCAGCGTGTTTGAACGAGCTTGCCGCCTTAGATACTACGGCCAGCATTGCAGAGATTGACAGGCAAATTGCAGAAACAAAAAGCGGATCATTGCCTGAAGCTATTAAGGCTACCGCAATTGCTGCATATGAAGAACAGAAAAAGTCGCTTGCTGGAAGCGTTGATATTACAGCTGTTGAGGCTGATGTATATAATCATTTGACGAACTTCTTCTCCCGCTATTATGATGACGGCGATTTTATATCTCAGCGTCGCTATAAGGATGGAGCATACGCCATTCCCTACGAGGGCGAGGAGGTTAAGCTCCATTGGGCAAATGCTGACCAGTATTATGTAAAGACCAGCGAGTACTTTAAAGATTATACCTTCAAAACGATGCACGGCGAAACTGTCCATTTCAAGCTTATTGAAGCTGAAACCGAACGGGATAATAATAAAGCAAGTAAAAAACGCTACTTTCAGATTCATGCGGATAAGCCGTTTGAGGTTATCGACGGCGAGCTGTTTGTTTACGTTGAATACAAGGCTTCAGAATATAGCGGCAAAACAGCTCAGGCAAAGCACATATTGGATATTGTCGAGGCGTTTATCACAGTACAAAGCCAACCGGAGTATCGGCTATTTTCCGCTATCCTTGCAATTTCTGATGGCAAGACATTGCTTGAGCGCCAACTAAATCGCTACACAGCCCGCAATACATTTGACTACTTCATACACAAGGATCTGGGTAAATTCCTGCGCCGCGAG
>JAAZFB010000613.1 GCA_012511915.1 Clostridiaceae bacterium | reverse complement strand
CAGGTTAAAATAAGAGGAATAAGGATAGAATTAAGCGAAATAGAAAAAAGCATGTTGGAAATTGACAAGGTTGAGGAAGCCGTAGTGATAGAAAAGTATGATGCAAGTGGTAAGAATTATCTATGTGCGTACTATACTTCTATACATCATATTTCTGCGGCAGTTTTTAAAGACAAACTAACGGAAAGATTGCCGCGGTACATGATACCGTCATACTTCATAAGGGTTGACAATATCCCGTTAACGCCTAACGGGAAAGTGGATAGAAAGCTACTACCTGAACCAACAGCCAATATAACGGACAATACCGAATATATTCCTCCTACCAATGATACGGAAGAAAAACTTGCGAAAGCATGGAAGGATGTGCTGCACTTACAGAAAGTTAGCACCGATAGTGACTTTTTTGAGCTTGGTGGCGATTCGCTGGCAATAATGCAGATTCTTACGGCAACAAGCAGGTATAACTGGAACCTAGGACTCAATGATTTTTTCGAACTGAGAACCATTAAGAATATTGCCACGAAAATAGATACTCAAACAGAAGCAGCATTGCCCGAAATATGCGCCACGGACATTGAGACTATTGATATAAATGAAGAAACCGCATATATCCAAACCATTCCGGACAAATTGAATAATGTATTGTTAACAGGAGCAACCGGTTATTTGGGAAGTCATTTATTGAAGTATTTATTATCCAGACCTAGTACTAAAATTTACTGTATGATTAGGGTTAGAAACAATACTCCAAGCGTAGACAGGCTAATCGAGAAAATGAAGTTCTATTTTAATGAGGATTGTAGTCACTTTATTAATAAGAGGATCTTTATAATTAACGGAGATATCGCATTGGATAATTTCGGGATGACGGAAAATGAATATAGCTATCTTGCGGGAACACTAAAGAACGTTATTCATAGTGCTACGATAGTAATGCATTTTGGCAATTATTCCGAATTTAACGAAGTCAATGTTAATGGTACAAAGAGGATTATTAAATTTGCACTTGAGAATAACATTGAGCTTAAGCATATTTCCACGTTGAGCATATTTGGCAACTACCTGACTAATAGCGAAATGAAGGACAAAAAATATAATGAATGTGATTTTTATGTAAATCAAGATTACAACGAGAATGTTTATGTGAGGACCAAGTTCGAGGCGGAAAACCTGGTGCTGAAAGCAATGAAAGAAGGGTTGAACGCCACAATATTCCGTTTGGGCAATTTAACAGGCAGATACGATGACGGCCATTTCCAGGAAAATATAAGCGAAAACTATTTCTATAACGGAATAAGATCAGTTGTAAAACTTGGTATCATTCCAAAGAACTTCCTAAATATGGCTATTGATTTTACACCGGTTGATTGCGCAAGCCAGGCAATAGTTATTATTTCCGAGACGAAACAATCAAACGGAAGGGTATTCCACATATTTAACCATAACAGTTTGAAAGCATATGAAATATTACGCATATTTGTTGAAATGGGTTTTGAAAACATAAAATCACTGGATTATGATGAATTCAAAAGATATATAAGAGATATATCAAGAGATGAAAAAAGGAAGTCATTATTGTTCGGATTTGTTAACGAAATAATGAGCAACGAGGAAATAATCTACAATGATAATATTAATCTCGGTTCAGATATCACATGCAGATATTTATCAAAATTGGGGTTTGAATGGCCAATAATCGACGGTGAATATATTGGAAAATTAGTTAAGTATATGCAAGAAGTGAATTTTATTTAAAAAAAGGTTGGTTGAACAGTTATGGGAGAGAGTTTATACATAACAATATTGTTAGTGTTTTCAGTATTAATGGTTTTAGCCCTGTTAGTATATATTGTGAGCATGAAAAACAAGAAGCAAATACACTATGCTTTTTTAGGGTTATTAATGACACTTCAAATCTGGAGTGTTGCAGGTTTAATGGAAATGTATATGATAAGTAATAAAAATTACTCTACGATGCTGGTAGTAAATATGTCATATATAGGCGTATGT
>JAAZFB010000612.1 GCA_012511915.1 Clostridiaceae bacterium | reverse complement strand
GGCTATATGGATGATATCCTCCGTATGGAAACAGACTACAAAAAAGATCTTATGCTGCGGGAAGTGTTCCAGCCACTACTTTCGGTGGAGGAGGAAGTAAACAGTTTCCTCGAAATGTTTAAAACCGGCGTTGTTGATGATGGAAAGTCTATCGTGCTGATAACCGGTGTTGGAAAGTCTTTCCCGATTATACGCAGCCACACAATTTTGAATAACCTGCAAAGCATTTTTCGCAGAAATCCGGTTGTAATGATGTATCCGGGCAGGTATGAAATAAAACACTCCATGACACTCCGACTCTTTGAGCGACTGGATGATGACAACTATTACAGGGCCTTCCCTCTCGTTGAAAGGAGAGCTGCAAAATGATCATTAGGGATTTGTTTAAAGATGATATCCAGCGACCGATACAGGGCGTGGTTACCATTGGCAACGAGAATGAGCAACAAAAAGAACAAGAGCTTAGAGAATACGTTTGTACGGATGAAATCATAAAGAGTTTCCGCACATTTTTCCGGCGTTATCGGGAGTCCATTGCACAGCCTACCGAAAAAATGGGGGTTTGGATCACTGGTTTCTTTGGTTCCGGTAAATCACACTTCTTAAAGATTCTCGGCTATATTCTTGAAAATGAAATTGTTGCAGGTAAGGCGGCTGTTAGCTACTTCGATGAGAAAATCAATTATGAGATGGTTCTCGCAGACATCAGACAATGCGCAAAGGCAAATAACAAGGTGGTACTTTTCAATATAGACAGCAAAGCGAAATCCGATTCTAAAAAAATAACACAGGCCGTTATGGATATCATGCTTCGTGCATTCAACGAGTCAATAGGGTACTGTGGCTCCAGGCCCTGGGTCGCAGATATGGAACGTACTCTAGACGACGAAGGCAAGCTTGAACAATTCATAGGCAAGTTTGAGGAGCTTTCAAAGCGCAATTGGGTTCAAACTCGTGCAAATGCTCTACTAAACCGTGACTATATTATTAAAGCACTCGTCTCTGTCCGCAATATGAGCGAAGAAAGCGCTAAACAGTTTATAGGGGATCAAACTAACAACTTTACAAATACGACCGAGGATTTTGCGAAAATTGTTAACAATTATTGCTTAAAACACAAAACAAGAGTTATATTTTTGATGGATGAAGTAGGCCAGTTTATTGGTTATGATACCCAACTCATGTTGAACCTACAGACTTGTGTGGAAGATCTCGGAAAATTCTGTCGTGGCCAGGCTTGGGTGGTTGTCACTTCACAGCAAGAACTTAAGGCGATGATTGACAGTACCCGAGACAAGCAACAGGATTTCTCAAAAATTCAAGGTCGGTTCGATACCAGGCTGCTTCTTAGTGGTGCAAATGCAGATGAGGTAATAAAAAGGCGTATCCTGGAGAAAAAGGATATTGCAGTAACACCGCTGCGTGCGCTTTATGATGCCAGTAGCAGTAAACTTTCCAATCTAATTCTTTTCCCGGCAAAGCCAACCTGGTCCGGCTATAAAGATGCCGATGATTTCAAGGATGTGTATCCTTTC
>JAAZFB010000611.1 GCA_012511915.1 Clostridiaceae bacterium | reverse complement strand
TTCTACAAAGGTCTTGCCTGATCTCCTTTTAATAAAATCGTAGAAAAAGGTATGCCCCACATATAGCTCTTTGCATAAATCCTGTATTACAATTTTTCTTTGATAATTTTCGTTGATATAGGAAAGATACTTCTCCCACAGCAGCTCCTCGCTGTTGTCTGGGGCTTCATCATTTTTTGTATATTGAAATACATCTCGAAAATGTGCATAAAGGCAATTACACATATTTTCAAGTGTTCCATATTCGGAGACTAAATCCTCCTCGGTCATGGGTGGTAATGTATTTTTGCGATTATGATTATATGTGGCAATATTGATTCTAACGGTGATGCTGTTATATAATAACACGGCTTGAGACATGTTAAAGTGATGGATTATAAAAAAACCTGGAACTAGAAGTAAGGTTTCTTTTATTTTAGGGAAGTTTTTCGAATCAATAAGATTTAGCAATTTGTCTATAAAGGATTTTAAAACATTAACATTTATCCTTTCATCAGTAAAAATATGGCGGTTTTTATCAATAAAAAAGCCGTAGGACAGGTTGTTTGTTCTTTTAAAATTTTCATATATATTGTGATTTGCATCAAAGGGAATTCCTATTGCAATGGTGATTTTTTTAGTAGCAGCAAAATTCTTTAATAGAAGCTTCAAGTTTTCAATTTGTTTTCCTTCTTCAACTATAAAAAGATATTTATTCTTGCCAATTTTATATGATGATTTAAGACTGTCCTCTAAATACATCTTCATATCATTGTATTCATATCCGCTCATAATTCCAGCTATAAACCTGTATTTATTTGGTAGCTTTAGCGATGCATCTGATTCTAGATATTTTTTAAACTCAGCATTATTTGAAAAATAAGAATTAATATCGTCCGGCATGCTATCCTCTGGATTAAAAATTTCCGATGCCTTCCGCAGCTTTTGAGTGACGATTTCTATATCGCTCGGCTCTAAGGGCTTTAGCATGTAATATATTACTCCTAAATTAACAGCGGCTTGTGCATATTTGAAATTATCATGTCCGCTGACTATAACAAAAATTGCGTTTGAACCTCGTGATTTGCAGTTTTCTACAATATCCAAGCCAAATACCTCGTACATTTCAATATCGATAAAAACAATATGCGGCCTCTCACTCATAATTTTGTCTGCTAGAGCATGGGGGTTATAGATTTTTACAACATCACTCACGCCCAGCCTTTTCCAATCAAATGATATGTATATATTCTCAACAGCAAGGACATCGTCATCGGCAATAAAGGCTTTGAACATTATATTAACCTCCCATGTTAAACTTAACAGGCGAATATATAAAATCCTTTGTGCTCCTAGTATAACAAAATATGAGAAATATGTAAAGGATTTCAAAAAATGCGTAGGATTTTACAAACCTTGCGTAGGATATTACATTTCATTATAATTGCCCCAGTGTTAATATAGGTTTATAAATATAGGGAGTGCGGCTATGAAAACACAAATTTCAAAAGGCTATAGCAGATTATACAAAAGCAATTACATAGAGAAAATTTTTGCCAGCAAGTATTTGTATTTGCTTCTTGCTCCGGGGGTACTGTATTTTATTTTATTTGAATACCGGGCGATGTACGGGCTTTTACTGGCGTTTAAGAATTACAATGCCCGTTTGGGGATTATGGGCAGTCCCTTTGTTGGACTTAAGCATTTTAAAAGCATGTTCTCCGACCCTTATTTTTGGTATGTATTCATGAACAC
>JAAZFB010000610.1 GCA_012511915.1 Clostridiaceae bacterium | reverse complement strand
GGAATTGGTGATATAGAAATAGTAGATGGTAAAATAACAACAAGTGGGATTATTGGTGATAAACAGTATGATAATTTTGTTGAATTAATAAAGGGTTTACAAGGGTTTGATATTAAAATTGACGAGTTCTATTGGTAAATTACACATAACGTTAAAAATAAATACAGTATGAAGCGGATATTAGAAGAAATAATTAACAGAAACACAGAAGGTAACTATTTGTTAAGTCACTCAGATAAAGCACAAATGATTAGCGAAATATTGGATTTATTGGGTGTTATAGGTAGGCTTTCTTTCAAAGAAATTGAAATGCTTATACAACTAAAACACTTCGATGACTCTGACTATGGTAACGATGAAAAGAGATGTGCTGAATTAATAGAAGCAACGAGAAACAAGGTAGGATACACCAAAGACGATGTAAAAGCTTACCTATAACACTTGCAGCTAGAATTAAGCGCAGCGACCTGAAAGGTTAATTTTTAGGTGCTGTTATGCTCTCGTTGCGGTCATTTTAGCACTAACTTCAATCGAAGCACTAAAGCATTTTTATTCTTTTTGTGGGAGGGTGAAAAATTTAAAAAAAACACTTGCTAAATAGCAAAATATAGTTATCGTTGTAACGCAATAATGCAGAAAACTAAAATTTAAAAACAATGTCAAAAGCAGTTTATCAATTATTATTTGCTAATCAATCTGCCTATTCAAAGGTGCGATATGAATTAGTTAGAGAAACAAAAATGTATGTTTTTTTAAGAGAAATCACAAAAGAACCTCCATACATTTTTAGAGTTCACAAAAAAACATTAAGCGTTAAGGGTATCAAGGAAGGTAAAAATGGTTATCAATTTGATGTGGCTGCCGCAAGAATTTTAAAAAAAGTATAACTATGCGACTATCTGTAACAGAATACGCAAAACAGCTTGGTGTAACTCGTCAAGCTGTTTTGTTACAGATTAAAGAAAAAAGGTTGCCTAATAATGTTAAGTCTGAAAAAATTGGCAACACTTACTCTTTAACTGTGGGTGGGCAAAAAAAGAATAAAAATGCTTCCAATAAACTACAATCGAAGTAGTATCGTAGCAATGGGGCATAACTCACTTATATGTATCATAAAATGATACAATATATCCATATATGGTTGTATATGTATCATAATGGTTATATTTTATTGAGAGTTTGTAAACGTGTATAGTAATATTAATATTAACAACAACCCCGCTATTTTTTATAGGTGCTGTTATGCATCTGGTGGCGGGTTTAAAACGAGAATTATGAAAAACAAAGCAGATTACAGCAAAAAGAAAACGGATGTAGCCACTTGTGCATAACGGTTCGCAGGTATGGAATCGGTTTTTTACGGATTAATAACTTAAAAATAAATATATGCACTACAAAATTAAAGAATTACACAGGTTAATTACAACCTTAAGAAATGAAGAAGGACTATCAGATTATGGAGTAACATTATTAGAAGGATATGCAGTTGGTTTGGAAACAGTAGTAAAAAACTGTTCTATACCTGCTGTTAGCGGTTCGGTGTTTTTCACAACGGAAGAAGTAAAAGATTTGAAAAGAGTACGTAACTATTTCGGAGAGCATGATAAAACACTATTTGAACATTGGGCATATTCATATTTAGGCAATATTTTGAAGCGGATTCACACTTACCGCTAACTAGTGTATAAGCACAATTGTGCATATACGTCTAGGCTGGAAGAGCTTGGCGGATTTTAACAAATTAATAAAAAAGAAAGAAAAGGCGGGGACTTTGTATAGCATACTATGTATTAATTGTTAATAATAACTTTAGTGCCATATTGTTGTAACATAGTAAGTAACAGAAACACCCCGCCAATTCTTTTTTTATTCTTATTTTTTTATTTTAATACTTAGTACTTACAAACAAATAAACCTAAATTCAATAATAGTAATAAAAAGACTAACACTTTTTATGTTTTGTCAAAACAACTATTTTGGATGATAATAAGCAAAAGAATAATGGTCGTTAAAGACAAGTTGACTTACTTGGGAGCATATTGCTCAAGTTCTTTTGTTGTTATTCCAAGATGACAATTGGTTAGGTTTATTTTTCATACAAGAGTAGCTCAGTTGGTTAGAGCCATATTAGGGTCGCAGGTTCAAGTTCTGCCTCTTGTTCAAGAATAATATATAAACTTT
>JAAZFB010000609.1 GCA_012511915.1 Clostridiaceae bacterium | reverse complement strand
TCCTTCTTAAACTTTTGAAGTGTTCCAACGACCTCTACGGGTCCGAAAACATCCATGGTTTCAAATCCATTGTAAAGAATTACACTAAATATCATATTAGATTACTCCTTTTATTTCCCAATATATAGTAGAGGAGCTGTTTGTTTTTGCTGCCTTGTCCTTGCGCCGACTGCTTTGTTATGCGAAGTTTGGCACACACTCTTTATTCAGAGCAGCCGCGGATAGCTGCCCTTACATTATTTACAACTTCCTATTTTCAACCAATAGCTCCCAAACAATCTTAATTTCTTTGTATCTATGCATTTCACATTCTTTTATATAATGTATTAGCCAGGAATCTTGGAAAAGACTTTCTAATGTACTTTTATTAAAAAATCTTTTTAGTTTACCGCCTACATTATAATAATCCTGTTCAATACTTACTCCCATTCCTGCTCCGAAGTTATAATCTTTTGTCGAATTTAATCTACATATTAAATACCCTCTATTTTCTAAAACTCTAGAGATTTCATTAACAATCCTCTTTGTGTCTTCCCATGAGAAATAGTGCAGTGATAAATCAGATATTAGTACACTTGCACTATTGTCTTCAAATGGAAGTCCTTCTAGCATGTTAAAGAGTTTTTTCTTAGGTTCTTTAATGAATTTATCAAGTCTGTTCAATGCTTCAATTGAATAATCACAAGATATTACGGTATATCCTCTTTCAGATAAATATAAGGTATCATTCCCGAACCCACATCCTAAATCAATTATGTCTTTATTTTTAGATGAAGATAAAGCATTTTCAAACTTGTTAAGCCAATCATCATACTTTGGCTTTTCATCACCACAATTAAGAAATATTTCATTCCATTCACTTACTTGATTTTTCACTTTATAATCTACCTCACTAAGTTAATTTACTAAACTCACGCCACGGATGGCATGATAAATCCGTGTGCCAAATTTCATATAACGTCTCAGCAGTCGCGACGCCGATGAGCAGTGAAGCCTCTAGCTGAGCCGCGCCAAGTCTATCAAAGGCAAGCTAGGCTGCATGGGCGAGCAGTGTAGTGTAGCGGAACGACCAGCCCCTGCCCGGCGAAGATAGAGGCGGGCGGTGCTCCGTCACTAAGTATGTTGAGTGCGCCAGCACGGATTACCTTTACAACATACATATAGCGGACGCATGGGCGAGCAGTGCAGCGAAGCGGAACGACCAGCCGCTCTGCGAATCAGTGTGGCGTGCTGCCAGGACTAACATTTCAAGAACCAACTTAGGGACTCAGACCTTGTGGACCCTTGCGCTGTCTGCATTGTTCTACGGAGTGTAGTCCATCCTCCTGCCGCACGGCGGAGTCAAAGCCGGAGCTTCTTTTCCTCTACTTCATAATATATAAAGAGTACGAAAGGGCTATCAAGGCACATATCCTGCAAACTGTTCACCAAATATATCCTCTAAATCGGACATGATATTTTCGTTTTCCCCAACATATTGAACTATTAGACTGCCCTTTTTATAGAAGTGAGGAAACGAAACCCAACTTACTTCCACCGATTTAGAACCATTACTATAGCTACATCCACCGCTATCAATGTAACTTGCTTCCTCTTCCATCTTTGTATCGCTGTCAAATAGGTAAATATCTATCGTCTCATCATCTATTATCATCCTTTTCCTTGTAGTAGGAAGAAAGTCCTGTGATACATCTATAATTTCACAACTATACCCCTTATCCTTCATGGCATTTTCAAATTGTCCGATATTGAATGTATTTTGGGAGCTACTTTCTCTGCTACAACCTAAAAGCATAATAGCTATAAATAATGTGATTATAAATACTACCATAATACGATTATCCAGTCTTGCCATAGCCAATGCCCCTCTCAAAATGAACTCTTATACACTATTAAACGATGAATATTACAACTTGTTTATATTTTTTACCGCCATGTAATATGGATTAATTGTCTATATTTCTTGTGAGTGAGTTGTGCATTTTTCTACCATTGTGCAGAGCTTCCCATTTTCGCCCGTCGGCCGGAGGCCCGAGCGACGCCGATGAGCAGTAAGGTGCACCTTTGAACCCTCTCGTCCGAAGTCCGCCAGGACTTCATTCCTTTTTGACTTTGTGCGCCGTGTGCTTGCACTCTGCGAATCGGTTTGGTGCACTTACAGGGATTATCATTTCCGGAGCCAACCGTAGGATTCAGACCTTGTGCACCCTTACTCTGACTGCTTTGTTAGCTGATGTATCACCCGTCCTCCGGCCGCACGGCGGAGTCAAGGCCGGGTCATCTTTTTTCTAGTTACACATTCTATAAAACAACTTCTGATTACGCTTATTAACTACACAAGCAATTATTCTAATTATTACTGCCGAATCATGAATCTATTCTTCTTTTCCCCAGCTTCCAATTTCAAGTAGATTGCCTTCAGGGTCTGTAACATAAAAGTTTCTGATACCAAATGGAAAGGTTTTAGGTGCTCCAGTAAATGACTTTATACCAAGTGCCGTTAAGCGCTCGTATTCTCTGTCAACATCAGAGAATCCATGCAGCCAAATACCTATTTCCATTGTCAAATTAATTCCTTTCTGAGTGTAATAAGGCTCCCCTACTGCTTCTGCGAAAACTCTTCTGTCATACATGAATAGTGACAGCGGGCCACTTTTTGTTTTAAACTCAGCAAATAATCCACCGTCCCAATCGGTTTCAAATTCCATGATATTTCTATAAAACGAAACCATTTTTTCTATGTCTTCAACAAACAAACATACACCAACATTAACATTCATGCCATTCATTATTTCGCCTCCTATTTGTGATTGCTTTCATTATGTCATATCAAACACGACAACAGTGTGTTATGTTCAGAATATATAAAATAGGTATTACACAATATCAAACAACTACGCATTTCCTGATATATCCGCCCGTCGGCCGGAGGCCCGTGCGACGTCGATGGACTACATTTCGTATAACGTTCAGCAGTCGCGACGCCGATGAGCTGGACCCCCGTAGCCCTTCTCCCTGGCGGTGCTCGTCACTAAGTATGTTGAGTGCGCCAGCACGGATTACCTTCACAACATACACAGGAGTGAATCAGTGTGGCGTGCTGCCTAGACTATTATTGCAGGAACCAAATCCGGGATTCAGACCTTGTGCACCCTTGCGCGACTGCATTGTTCTCTGATGTATGGCACACTCCCCCAGCCGCACGGCGGAGCCAAGGCCGGATCACCTTTTGTTTTTTCTTCTTTTCATATGTATTCAATTATATCCGCTAAATCGTCGGTATCAATTGCATACATTGCTCTTTTTTGAACACTTGGAGAACTATTAATAGCAATGGACTTCCCACAATATTCAAAAAGCGGGATATCTGTTGAACCATCACCAACAGCAACACACTCTTCAGGTTTAATGTTATTGCTTTTAGAAAAATCTTGTAAGCACATTATTTTTTGTTCAGCCCCAACATAATCAAGAATCCTGCCAGTAAAAACCCCGCAAATAACTTCATAGTCACTACCATAGTAACCATCGAAACCCCAAATATCACAAGCAACTCTAGCTACTTGCTTGGGTCCTACAGTTATAACAATGGATTTTATATTCTTTTCATGCAATGCTTCTACAACTCTACTTATATTCTTCAAAGGTTTTGCAATCTCTAAAAAAGATTGAGCGATTTTACTTTCTTCAAGACCCGAAAGCAATTTTGCTCTGAGATAGTCAGCAGATATGTAGTCAAGTATGCCTGTTTCTTCTTGTTCTTGGATTAATGAATGATCTTCCTCTTTACCGTTCAAAATGCAAGGCAACATAACAGAATGAATTTCTCTAATTAAAGTATCATCTAGGTCAAAACTTACTAGTTTTATAGTTTTCACACGCTCTGTACCTTCCTGTTATAAAATCATATACGCGGATCGTTCCATTTCGCCCCTGCCGCGGAGTGCGGGGCGACGTCGATGGACTGCATTTTGCAGAACGTCACCATCTACGACGGCGTTTCTCGGTCTTCTTTGGGATGACCCGCGTCAGCATGCGAACGCATCCGAGAAACGCTGTGGGTACGCACGCATCATGATAATGCCGCGTAGACATTCTTCGTGCTTTTTACCTCCGTGCCCGTTGCGCTAGATGG
>JAAZFB010000608.1 GCA_012511915.1 Clostridiaceae bacterium | reverse complement strand
TTCGAATATCAGGCCTAATAGCCGACCGATTTAGGTCATAGGATTGTGGGATCAGAAGTTTCAGGAGCTCGATATCCTTCGCTGTACATCCGGTTTTGCCTGCATAATTGGGATTAACAAAAAAGGGCATTAAATACACGCCGTGTTCAACAATCCGAAAAGCCAGAGGAGCCATCCCTGCGTTTTTTCCTTCCTGCACACCGGCTTTATTGGTATTTGTATGCCGTATGATTTCGACTGGTGAGATAGACACACCCACGCCAAACTGCACTACGCCGGATTTGATAAATCCCTTATTTGCTTTTTCCTCTAAAAACGTATTTCCAAACACTCTCGCGTCCCAATAGTTATTGACAAATTCACTTTTCAAGAACGCATCTTGATCAAAATTCTCGATATCATTTGACATTTCGCTCTTAATGGCATTTCTATTTCGCCCGCGGGATTCGAGGATATTGTATCTGGTGTCATTCTGCTTGTACTCATCCGGAAGGTTTTGGAAGAACAAGCTATTATGATCCTCCAATAAATCACGCAGTTTTCGTTTGAAGGATACCGGCGATATTTCGCCTATACCATTAGGACGCTGGCGAGGATCGGATTCCCTGTCCGGATCGCCATTTGGGTTTGAATTAACCACCTCAACTACTAAAAGTCCCGTCGCTCGCTTGATATCACTACTCATTTTCCCCTCCTATAGAATTTTCTTCCTTCAGGATTTCAGTTGACCCGTCTTTCTTTGTTATTGGCAGAGATGCCATATAACCGATGAAAAGCTGTGCTCTGTCATAGTCTCCAAATCGAATATCATTGTTTATTTTTGATGCGATTTTATCTGACAACTGCTCGAATAAGTTTAGAAGCCACCGGGCACGCCAACTCTCTTTGCCCTTTTCTTCGACATTTTCAAAGCGATATTGCTTGGCCCAGGCAACATAGGGGTTCATTCTTGTGGATAATTGTGCTAACGCTTGTATGGGTGTTGTTCCAGCGGCAACAAACAGTGCATTGCCAGCCAACTGAGGGGGAATTTGTCCATCGCGTTTATTCTGACAATACAAGGCATGCAACTCATCAGAAATATGCAGGAATTGTCCGATTAAAAATGCCAGTTCTTCCATATAATTCTCCTTTTCAATTTTACTTTGGTATAGTAACAGCCCCAAGAAAGACAAGACCAACATTGCATCATTCATTCGAAGTTTTGCCTTTTTTACTTCGCTGTTATCGGTAGCTCTCGAGCCGCCATGGAGAAAGTTCCCAAGATAAGCAATCAAACCTAAGGAGTTTGAAAGTGTAAAGTGAAGAATGGAAAAACGAATATCCTTGGATAAAAGGCCGAGCAACAACTCAATGCCTTGATAAGGCTTCATACGAATTACTGCAGTCTTCCCTTGGGCTAAGTCACCGTTATACTTCCATACATTATTGGCAATAACGGATACGGACAAGGGAAATGGGGTTATTAGTTCTCCAATGTCTTGCTTTGGAATATTTCTACATCCCGCTGTCCATTGTTGTGCAG
>JAAZFB010000607.1 GCA_012511915.1 Clostridiaceae bacterium | reverse complement strand
GAATAATCCAAAGGGAAAATATAAATCCGAGACATTAAAAGGGGGTGAAATATTTTGAAAATAACTGATAAAGAATTTTTAGACAAGGTACACGGCTGTTGGTACGGCAAATGCTTGGGTGGCGCGGCAGGCGCACCGAAGGAGGGAATAAAAAAGCTGATTGATATCAGTGACTTCACCGAAATATATAACCCCGACTTGCCAAACGATGACCTTGATTTACAGCTTTTATGGCTTGATGTTTTGGAGAAAAAGGGCTTTAATATAACCTCCTGTGATTTGGCTGATGCATGGATTAAACAATGCTGGTATCCGTTTTCGGAGTATGGCTATTTCATGAAAAATTATATGCGAGGCATCAAGCCACCGTATTCGGGAATAATCAACAATTCCTTTTTCAAAGAGGGTATGGGTTGCCCCATTCGCTCTGAGATTTGGGGCATAATATGCGCTGGTAGGCCGGAACTTGCTGTTAAATATGCATATATTGACGGCTGTCTTGACCATGCCGATAATTCAATTTATGCCGAGCAGTTTTTGGCGGCGGTTGAGAGTATGGCTTTTTTTGAGGGAAATATTGAAAAACTGATAAATGACGGAATGAAATATATTCCGAGTGGCTCTAAATTACATAAATGCTTTGAAATGATACTCGATATGCAGGATAAGCCGTGGCAGTATGTCCGCCAGGAGACGCTTAATAAATTCGGACATCCCGACTTTACAAATGTCGTTCAGAATTTAGGTATTGTTATAATTGCACTACTTTACGGAAACGGCGATATGCGTGAAACAATAAATATTGCCTTAAAATGCGGCTATGATACCGATTGCACCTGTGCCTCCGCCGCTTCAATTATCGGTATTATCAAGGGCTATAACGGTTTAGGCGATTTAACGAAGCTCATTAGCGATTATTTCATCTGCGGTGTTGATGTTCACCGTCTGTCCGACAGCATCAAAAGGCTTGCGGAGGATACGGCGAAATTGGCAAAGAATTTGCCCGAAAATGTGAATTTAAAGCTTGAATATCCAACCAAAGAGGGACTTGAAACGGCAAAACGCAGCATCGAGCCTGTAAAATGGCAAATTTACGGTCCGTATTATGACCAGCTTAATCAGCCGATGAACCCCGACTATCCAAACCCACATGGTGAGGGTTGTGTGCTTCCCGATTTGGTTTGTATGGTGAATAACGAAGCGTTTTTAGATACAGAATATGAAAAAGGCGCCTTGGCATATACAATTAATGCATATGAGGATTTGATTGAGGTTGATAAGTATATCACTATGGGGGGACAGTATGCATGCATAGCCGAAACAACGGTTGTTTCATCCGAGGATAAAAAAGTATGGGTACTTATAGGCAACAACGACGCCTTTTCGCTTTGTGTAAATGGTGAAAAGGTACTTGAAAAGGACGAAATAAGACTTTGGACTCCTCAAAACAATTTTTGTCTTATAGAACTAAAAAAAGGTGAAAACAAAGTAAGTTTAAAGCTGCTCCGCCGAACTGAAAGCTTAAAATTCTCAATAGGATTTAGAATATATAACGGCGAACATTGGCATAAAAACAAGTGGTGTACAGATTTGAAATTTATTTAACAAGGAGCCACGATATATGAAAATAGCAATATGAAGCGACCATGTGGGATATTTATTAAAACTGCATATTATAGACTATTTAAGGAAAAAGGCATTGAATGTGTTTATTTCGGAGCAGACAGCGAACAGAGAACCGACTATCCTATTTACGGAGAAAAGGTTGCAAGAGCAGTGGCGGGCGGTCAGTTTGAAAAGGGCATTTTGATCTGCGGTAAAGGTATTGGCATATCGCTTGCGGCGAACAAAGTTTGCGGCATTCGTGCGGCGGTGTGCAGCGAGCCGTATAGTGCAAGACCTCTGCGCTTTTTAAGATTAAGGTATCTGATATGGATTTCAGGGTGCTTTTCACTGTTTCTACGGCAGTTGCACATTGCACCAGCAGAGGCCTTATACTAAATTCAATCAAATATCGCGCAATCTTTTCGGCTGATTTTCCACTTGGCATCGTTATGGAACCGTTTTGAATGCAAAAAGCATTCAAAAGAACCCATGCCTTGCTCAGCAAAAAAACATCTCGCAAATGTAACACTATATTTGATTGAATTTAGTATTATGTAACAGCCTGTCCTTGAAATTCTGACCGACTTTTTCTTTCCGGCACTCTCATTGTTTTGAGGTTCCCTATAATATATATCGTTTTTCTGATGATAGGACTTTACACAAAATTATACGCGCTACTAAACTTGGGGCAGATCACTTTAGTAAATTCAGCCGGAGGTCTTGTTTTTTTAGTGCAAAAATCAAAAAAAATTTCAGTTCTTGTAAGTACTCAATAAGCGTTGCAATTTTTAAGTTACCTGTCTTTTGTCTGATTCGCGTTAGATGTGTTCTTACGGTTACATCTGCAATGTGGAGTTCGTTTGTAATTTCGTCATAGAGCTACGAAAGTTATCTCGCTGACTTATATTAATCAGTTCAGTGGCAAATATGAGTTGTTTATTTGCTTTGCTTAATAAGGCATACGCTGCAAAGTGGCATTTTAAAGCACAGATTGTTTTCACTGTCAATTGTGTAGCTCTCAAGCTTTTCCATGCTTCTGTCTTTATCGAGTATAAAAAGCTCCGTTGTTCCGTCAGTGCTTAAGCCGGAAAGCTTAACCTCCTTGGCAGTGGCGTCGTCGTTATCGTCATAGTAAACGACCATTGCCGCCATCTCCTTTTTGTCATCCGAAACAGCGGCGCAGGCGAATATATTATTATCGTCAGTTTCAACTAAAGCGGATTTGTCAAGCTTGTAAAGACTGTTGAACATTAAAAACGGATAATAGCCCTTAAGCAGGTCGCACACAAGGTCGGTGTTGAACATTCCGTTCATTCCGCAAGGACGGGCATCATAGTACATCAGCATATCAAGCGGATTGTTCTGACCGATGCACATAACGCCTGCAATAAAAGCGGCACCTTTATAATTCTTTTCTGTTTTCCGGCTGTAAATCCAGTCGTCGCCCTCCCAGCCTCTTACATAGTTCCATTCGTTAAGTATGCTTTCCGTTTCTGTATAGCCATGCTTGTCTAAAAGCTCTCTTACAAAGCGAATTCTTTGTTCCACCAGTTTAGGGTCTTTGACATAAATGTGCCATGAGAAGAAGTCAAGAGGGGCATTGAGCTGAGATAAAAAATCCTCTGCCCACTCAAAATTGTAGGCAAGTGCAGGACCGCCTATTTTAAGCTCGGGAAAGCATTTTTTAAGATGGTTTGCGGTGATATCGTATAGCTCAAAGTATTGTTTTTTTGTGCCTCCCCAAGTTCTCTTATTAGGTGAATCGTCGCTGTCAAGGTCAGCCTCGTTCCATATCTCCCAGTATTCAAGACCATAATGAAAGCCGTCAGCCCAGCCGTAATTGTAATGCTTGATGATATGCTCGCAGATAACCGCCCATTTCTGAAAATCCGCAGGTGGAAGGGTATTATATTTTTTTATCCAATGCTCAATTTTTGAGCCTAAACGGTAAAAGGTTTTTGTGCCAGCAAATTCCGTAACTCTTATGTATTCGTCGGTCATAACGAAATCGTAGGACGCAGGGTCGTAGGGGTCTGCGGAGAAATCGGTAAAAATAAAGTTAATGTCAACAATGTGTTCTCCGCCGTAAGTTGAATAAAAGGAAGCATCATGGTTTCGTGCATAGGGGATGCCTGCTTCTCTGTAAGCATCGATATTTGTAATTCTCTGGTCTGCCGCAAATTTGTAAACAGGACCGTTGTTTACGGCGTGCATTGGCTTGACCTTGCCGGTTGTTTTTGTTGTGTCGATCGAAACTGTAGCCATTTTTTTACCTCTTTCATAGATGTTGTTATTCTTTATTACTGTTAATGCTACATCGTATCCAAAGCGGGATGCAAACAGTTTTTTGTATATCAGTTGCTAAATGGTTGTACATTTTTCACATATCATTATCCCTTGTAATACATACATTATATTGCCATAAGCCATGTTGTAAAAAAAGTTGGTCCGTTTAATTTTCACTTTAGAAACCAATGGCCAAATGTTTAACCCGGATTTCATTCGATAAGCTATCCTCTGTGAAAAGTGTAGCTTTCAGCAGAGGGTATGATTATTATATTTAAAATCGTTCCACCGATGTGGTTTGTTTGCTATACACT
>JAAZFB010000606.1 GCA_012511915.1 Clostridiaceae bacterium | reverse complement strand
GCTTATACAAATATATTTCCTGACTGATACTGGAACTGGAGGATGCCTGAAAATAGCTGTTATTTGAACCTAAAATCAAATTAAAATCCGTACTTCCGCTTGTATTGTATACATAAAGCTTATTGCCACTGTATATCCAATCCGAGTAAGATGCTCCCGATTCAGTGGCACTTACAAAAAGACCTTCTGGATCGCCGCCACCGGAACCGCTGTCTCGATTGAGATAGTTTGCTCCGTTCTTTACATCAAAGCCGTTGCCATCAGCAGTAAACGTCCTCACCATCTTCGCGGCATTCACTGAACTGGCATCTACCGTGTTACCCGTTACCGTTACCTGCTGTGCAGCTAAGTACTTATCTGATGCTGTGTCTGTCGTCAGTGCATAGTAATTACTGTCAGACTTAGCCACAATTAAGTACTGTCCGCCTTCTTCTATGTTTGTTGCCAACTCGTATGTACCCGTGCCCGGCTCAGGATCAGGGTCAGGAGTTGTCCCACCGGAAGTGTCAAGAATAACCGTTTCAGAGGCCTGCTCTGCTCCGGCAACATTCTGATACTGGAACTTAATGGCGGTGCTATCAACATTATCAATCAATGAAACCAGTAGGGCATGGATGTTCTGGCTAGCACCATCCATCATGCCACCGCAAGCAGCATATGTAAAATTGATTGTCTTTGTAGCACTGCTGCTGCTCGTATACTGAATTGAGTCGCCCGCTTTTTTTACAAGCCCATAATTTGTATCGCCCAAAGTGTGATTATGACCCCAGACAAAAATGACGTTACTGTATTTGTTCAGTAGGTCTATCATCGCCGAGGCATTTGTCGATGTCCTTGAGTCGTAGTAATGAAGAGGAAAATGAGAAGCGACAAACACCGGCTTGGACGAATCAATATTACCTAAGACTAAATCAAGTTCGTTCATTTCAGCCGTGCTGAACCCTTGTCCGTAATAAACCCCCGAACTTACGCCATTCAATTCATATGCAGGCAAGACATAAACCGCAAAGTCAGAGCCATCATATTGAAGTCCCTTGTCATATGGACTTCCATAATCGCCCGAAGTATCGTGATTCCCCCGGGTAAGCGCCACCGGAACATCGTCAAAAGCATTTTTTACCATAGTGCGGTAAGCTGTAGCATTTGATGAAGCTGTAGTTTCATTGCCCCATGTGGGATAGTCCCCTCCGAAAATGAAATAATTAAGCGATGTTACACCTGATTCCTTCAAGTTATTTAACCAACTCTGAAGGTTACTGTCACTGCCGTGTACATCGGAGGTCAACGCAACATAACTGGTTGAATTCGCTGCTACAACTGTAGTCGGCAGCAATGAGAAAATCATAAATAACGCTAGTATAAATAAAAATGTTTGTTTCCTTGTGAAATATTTGAGTTTCATGCAATTATCCCCCCACCATTATTAAATTAATTGTTTAATCTACATTAATTAAATGCTCGAAGCATTTAAATTGCTGTTAAGAAAATGTAGATAAAAAAAGCTGCATAAAATTATTTATGCAGCTGGACGACCATGCAGATAAACTGTTAAAGTTCCAAGGCTTTGCGCCCTCGCCTTTCAACGAGTTTGCCTACTATATAGTATTCG
>JAAZFB010000605.1 GCA_012511915.1 Clostridiaceae bacterium | reverse complement strand
GTTATTGATAAGACAGGGTTTGTTCCGAGTATAAATTCAAAAAGGCTGATAATGAAAAAAAGCTTTAATATATGTTTGTTGATAAATTCAACCTCATCGCCCTTTGAAGATTTGTTTTATTTTGAAATAACAAGGGGTATTTTGGAAAAAAGCAAGGAATACGGCTATAATATTGTAATAAGCGAAATAAATAATTCTCGCAAAAATAAACTGCCTAATATAGTGTATTCAAATGATACCGACGGAATTATATTTCTGCAGGATATTGATAAGGATGTTCGGGATGAAGTTAAAAACACAAATATACCTTTCTTGGTTATTGATTCTCATTCTGTCGACAACAGCATAACAGCCATTAATCCCGATTATTTTACAGCCTCATATACAGCAACAAATTTTTTAATTAAAAACGGTCATAAAAAAATAGCTTTTATAACATCAAGCTTTATTCCCGATTTTTATGACCAAACATATTCCGGCTTTAAAAAAGCAATGGACGAAGCCATGCTTTCAATCAAGCCCGAATTTATTCAAGTAAACTCAACAAATGAATCAACCGCATTTAACTGTATGGAAAAGATATTAGCAAACAACACTGCTCCAACTGCTGTAATGTGTTCGGTTGATATGTTTGCAATAGGAGCCATGAAATGCGCTAAGGAAAAAGGTTATAAAATACCTTTGGATATTTCCTTTATAGGCATTGACGATATCTTTTTGTCTAATTATACGGAACCCAAATTAACAACCGTTAAAATTGATAAAACCTTTATGGGATTCCTTGCCATGGATATGATTATAAGAAAAATAAACGCAGAAGAAGTGGAAAACTACATTGTCAAATCCAATGAAGCAACGGTTAGGGATTCTGTAATCAATATATAATTTATAGGTTCTGAGCACGCTTGGACCTGTTGACAAAAGTCCGGAATAATTCTGCATGATCTTTTTATATATCAGCTTGGCAAAATCCGGATATTTGCCTCGCGCACATTCAAATCAATCTCTTTTGGGCAGGCAGCGAACTGCCCTTTTTAATACATCATTGCTATATCCTATCCAAACGATACTTCCCTTCTGCTGTTTTTTCTCTATTTATCCATTTGCCGTTTGTAAAGTCGGGTATTGCGACAGGCATTGAACCCAAGGATATTGATTGTTCCGACAAGGCTGTAATGCACATCCAAGATACTGTATCATATACATCAATGGGAGTTTGTGCGCCATTTTTTACGCTTTCAAAGAAAGCGCGAAACACTAACCAATCTATGCCTCCGTGCCCTTCCTTTATATCTTTTGAATAATCCTTCCACAACGGGTGGTCGTATTTCTCATAGTATTGCTCTGCATTATTCCATTGCTGCTTCCATTCATTTTCAAAATCATTATGCTTACCGTCAATGAATAAAGAATTATTATCCTCCATGTACATAGCTTTTGTACCATGTATTGTAAAACCACGAGAATACGCCCTTGGAAGTGTAGTACCAAGCGAAAGAGTTATTGTCTGCCCTTTTGCACATTTTATAACGGTAGTAACTGCATCACCCTGCTCAAAATGAATGCTTGCAAGTTCATAATCCGATCCTTTTTGATCAATAATATATTGATGCAGCCCTGCTGATTTTGAAGCAGTTGAAGTTAATGACAGCATTCTGTTACCACGGTTTATATCCAAAATCTTTGCTATAGGTCCAAGCTCATGGGTCGGGTAGTTCTCACAATTCCTGTTCAAATAATTCACAAGACGATAATGACGATTCTCCTTGCCGAAGGCAATTTCTTTTCGAAGGTCATGGTGGTAGCCGCCCTCGCAATGAACAACCTCGCCGAACAGGCCTTGCCTGACCATGTTTAAGACCATAAGCTCTGTTCTTCCATAACAGCAATTTTCCAACATCATGCAGGGCACTTTAGTTTCCTCATAGGCTCTTACTAAACTCCAGCATTCTTCTATTGAATAAGCCCCTCCGACCTCAATCGTAGTGTATTTACCTGCCTTCATTGATTCAATTGCAATATGTATATGATCTGCCCAAGATGCCGTTATAATTATAGCGTCAACCTCATTCAGAGCAATAACTTCCTTATAGTTATCAGTACAAATCGGAGTATTCCCCCTACTTTTTTCAATACTTTCTGCCGCCCTTTTTTGTCTATCCTCATATTTGTCGCAAACAGCCACAACTTCTATATCATCCATCTCTAATATAACATAAGAAAGCAGGCTATATCCTCG
>JAAZFB010000604.1 GCA_012511915.1 Clostridiaceae bacterium | reverse complement strand
TATAAATACATACCGGCAGGTAGTTCGGAGGCATAAACGGTTACGGCTTGCACGCCTCTTTGTGTAAGGGTATAAGATTTTAATTGGATGCCGTTTAAATTATCCTCAAAAACCACTTTCCAATTTTTATCCTGTGGCGAATTTTGACCCACTGTAGGGAAAAACAATCCTATTAAAATTATTATAAATCCTTGTTTCATGATTATTGATTTTTAAGTTTCTTGCCTTCATAATTAATAAGTACGGTAACATTAGGGGACCATGTTCTATATCCTATATAAATCCCGTTTTTATTAAAATAACCATCAATATAAAGATTACTGCTACTGTTATCATCAACAACTATTTTAAAACTTCCATCAGTATTTACTTTTACATTGTTTCGTAACCCATTTGCATCGCCCCATTCATCCAATAAATCTCTTTCTTCAATGTGAAGTATAGAATCACCAATTGATGCTACATCAACTATGGCTTTGTAGACTGTATCATGAGTATAAGTTTCTCCCGTTATGGGATTGCCTGAAGAAGTATGATTACTCACTTCACATTCATAAACTCCTACCCACTTCTCGCGATAGTCTATTTCAGGCTTATGACAAGAAACTCCTATAGCTATAACTCCAAAAATCACTGCAAATAAGAGCAGGAATATTATTTTCTGATGTTTAACAAATGAGAGTTTCATGATAAATATAATAATTCATTTTATTTCCAATTCCGAACCTAACTCCACCTCAAAATCATTACCAATCAAAACTTCGTACACTGCACCAAGGATTAGTCTCGCTCCATTTTGAACTTTGACGTTTTGTACGTTGATGTCGCCACAACTTCTAATAGTTGTGTTGGTTGTTACAATTTGGTTAATAAAATTAACAGGTTGCGATGTTGTTGCACAAGCTGCTTGTACTACTTTATATGCATTAACACGTCCTGTTCCTAGCAGTCCTGGGAACAACTGTGCATCGGCAATAGTGTCTGTTGTTGATTTAATAATATTTTCAATTTCGGCTGGCGAAAGATTGCTGTTTATAGAACGTATCAGAGCGACAACCCCAGCAACTTGAGGTGCTGCAAAAGAGGTGCCCCATGCACTACCATACGTATCTCCTGGTTTACAAACCGTTACATTCGCAGACATCACACATACATCAACCCATTGATTGTGAGCATGCCCTGTATTTTCATGATTATTAGTTGCATCAACCCCACTGACATTGATTACTCCAGGTATATTAGCATATGCAGAATGTTGTGTCGTATTGGGAGTATTTCCTGCTGATAAAACTAAAACAACACCATTGTTAGTCATCTCTTGTACTGCTAATATATTGGGATATGAACCTATTCCTGTCCAACTTACATTAATAGTTTTAATTCCATCCAAATAGGCATTCCATATACCATTCCAAAGAGTTCCTCCATTTACATGATAACCTTTAACTCTTGTATTATACCCTATTCCTGCTATACCTTTGTTATTGTTTGTACTGGTAGCAACGCAACTTGATACTAAAGTACCATGATCTTGAGGATTGGTTTGAGTACCAACAACATCTACAAATGCATTTATCAAATCTTCATGATTCGTATCAAATTCAGTATCAATAACTCCAACAATTATCTCTCTATTACCTGTTGTTATAGTCCATGCACACTGGGCATTAAGTAGATTAAGCGCATCATTATTAACACTTCCATT
>JAAZFB010000603.1 GCA_012511915.1 Clostridiaceae bacterium | reverse complement strand
GGACTATATGGAATGGCATCCTACTTGTCATCACAGAGATTGTCTTGAATACGGCAAAAAATTTTTGGACTTAATCCCAGGATATTCATCAAGCCCGAGGCTTTTATATGTCTGGGGGCACAGCTATGAATTTGACAGAAATAATAATTGGGAGCTTATCGAGGAGTTTTGCAAAATGATTGGTGGCAGGGATGATATTTGGTATGCAACTAATATAGAAATCTGCGAATACATTAAGGCACAAAAAAGCCTTATAATTTCTGTTGATAACAAATATGTATATAATCCGTCGGCACAGGAGGTATGGTTTACCGAAAGTGACACGGGAAAGGTTTATTCGGTAAAGGCCGGAGAAACCTTGATAATAAAATAATATAGAAAAAAGTGAGTAACTTCTACATAAGTTGAACTTAACTGAGCCGAATGGACATATGAGTTAAATCGGGCACAGACTATAAAAAACACACAGCGCTCAATAATCTTCGTGGTGTTCACGAATGGAATATAATAAATTGGAGTATTCTACAAAAGCTCTACTTCAACATAATATTTTATAGTTTAAAATCTCTCGGAGTCTTTCCTGTAACTTTTTTAAAAGCACGGTTAAAATTAGAAGTATTGTTGAAGCCACATTTTAATGCCAACTCCAGCATGGTAATATCTGCCGCTTTAAGCAGATCTATTGCTTTTTCTATTCTCTTGATTGTTATGTAATCCCATGGAGAGATGCCGTTCAGCCTTTTGAAGAAAGTGCAGAAATATGTTTTGCTCATATTTGCGTTTTTTGCAAGTGAATTGAGGGTTATATCATCGGATAAATTTTTGTCAATATAATTCATGGCTTTTTCAAGGCTATTCAGGCTTTGAAGACGCACTGAAAAAGAGTGGGCATTAACATAATCATAACCTCTTATTGCGACTACGAGAAGCCTTAAAATCTCAACTTTAACCATCAGTTCGAATTCGGGCTGCTTTTTTAAGAATTCATTTTCTATGTTAAAGAGTATATCCCGAATAGTATTTGTTGCAGAGTTGTCTCGGTCTAAACGGTTTTCAAAATTTTCGTTGCGATCAAAAAATATTTTCAGATATTTTACATCAAACATACCGTTGCCTGCTGACCAAATAAATCTAGGCTCAAAATGAATATTCATAAGATCCATAGGTTCGTCAGCAGAAATCTTGGTAATACAGTGCACCTCGTCACTGCTGAACATAAACACATCACCTTTTTGAAAATCATATTGCTTTTTCCCTACTGTATAAATACCTTTGCCTGACTTGAAAACAGAAATTTCAAATTCTGTATGATGATGCTCACGATATATCCTTTGTCCAGGCGCAACTGTTGAATGAAACAGCTTTAGCAAGAATTTATTATTTTGACCTTCGGATATAATTGATTGATTAAATATCATGGTATCGCTCCGAAATCGTAATATATTTTGTAAAATGCATAATATATTTGATGACTTTTATGTTTATATAGCTTATATTAAACCTATATTAGGGAAAAAGTCAATGGAAGGAAGAAAATGAATAATACAAATATATTTGATGTAGTTTCTGAAAACGTAAACACATGTTCCGGACCGTCAGAGCTTAAAATAACTGACATTAGGGTTGTCAATCTCAACGGTGCACCAAAGCATTGCCCACTGATTAAAATTTACACAAATCAAGGCATAGTAGGTTATGGCGAGGTTCGTGACGCTTCAAGTGTAACCTATGCACTTATGCTTAAGTCAAGACTTATAGGTGAAAATCCTTGCAATGTTGATAAGCTGTTTAGAAGAATAAAACAGTTTGGCGGTCACAGCAGACAGGGCGGCGGAGTTTCGGGCATTGAAATCGCTTTGTGGGACCTGGTGGGAAAAGCTTGGGGTGTTCCGCTTTATCAAATGCTTGGAGGTAAATTTCGTGACAAGGTACGAATGTACTGCGATACGGACGTTGACGGTAAACATACAGGTGCTGATATGGGAAAAGCATTGCAAAAACGAATTGACAAAGGCTTCACATTTGTAAAAATGGACTTGGGAATAGAGCTTATTCTTGAAGAGCCCGGATGTTTGAATGCACCTGTAGGATTTTTAGAGGATATTAAAAAATATTCAATGAAGGCTATTAACCACCAAAAAGGCTCAATAGATATGGATATGATGCTTGGCAAAAATTATGAGGTGTTTACAATACCGCATCATGCGACAGGGATTCATTTAACTCAAAAGGGCATGGATTATCTTGAAAACTATGTAAAGGAGGTTCGTGATATAATAGGCTATGAGGTTCCTCTTGCGATAGACCATTTTGGGCATATTTGTATTGAAGACTGCATTATGTTCGCAAAAAGACTTGAAAAGTACAATATTGCCTGGATTGAAGACATTGCACCGTGGCACTATACAAGCCACTATGTTAAAATCGCAAACAGCTGCAATGTGCCAATTTGCACAGGTGAGGATATTTATCTGGCTGAAAATTTTGAACCTTTAATGTCAAGCGGAGGTGTGTCGGTTATTCATCCCGATATGCTTACCGTAGGCGGAGCATCGGAAATGAAAAAGCTTGGGAATATGTGTGATAAATATGGTGTGGCAATGGCAATACATATGGCGGAAAGTCCCATTGCCTGTATGGCGGCAATCCACGCAGCGGCGGCAGTTCAGAATGTTTTGGCTGTTGAGTACCATTCAAGTGACATTCCATGGTGGAATGATTTGGCGTTAGGAATTGATAATCCTCTGATTGTAAATGGTTTTGCAAATGTGCCGGATAAACCGGGATTGGGTATTGATGAGCTTAACGAGGAACTTATTGCGCAGCATATTCATGAGAAGTACCCAGGGCAATGGGTGCCCACAACCCAGTGGGATAACGAATGGGCAAATGACAGGGAGTGGAGCTGAGTATAAATGAAGATTAAATGGATTGGACAAAGCGGATATTTACTTTCAGATGGTAAAACAACTATCTGTTTAGATCCTTATCTGTCGGATGTTGTGAATCGGGTTGCACAAAGACCGAGGATGAGAGAAATTCCTATAAGACCCGAAGAATTAAAGGCGGATATTGTACTATGCACCCATAATCATTTAGACCATGTTGATATAGATGCAATTGCGCTAATGAATAAAAACATAACATTTCTTGCTCCGACGGACTGTGAAAAAACCTTGAAAGATCTTGGTGTGATAAAATATAAGCCGTTTGACGAGGGCGAGGTATTTATGGCGGGCGTTTTTAAAATTACTGCCGTATTTGCAGAGCATACGGTACCTGCAATAGGTGTTATGGTTGAGTATAACGGCGAAAGTCTTTACTTTTCGGGGGATACAAATTATATTAAGAAATTAGAGAATATGAAATGTGACTATATGTTTGTTTGCATAAATGGAAAACTCGGAAACATGAATGTTAACGATGCAATTAAGCTTACAAATATAATAAAGCCTAAAATGGCTGTACCCAATCACTACGATATGTTTGAAAGTAACTCTGAAAATCCTGAAAACTACACTGAATTTGTATCAAATGGATTTATAATGGAGTTTAACAAAGATTATGAGGTGAAAGACGGATGTTTGATTTAAGCGGAAAAACAGCACTTGTTACAGGAGCAACACAGGGGATAGGATTTGCAATTGCACAAGCACTATCAGAGCATGGAGCAAAGGTTTTTGTAAACGGTGCATCAAGTGATGAAAAATGCAGAGCTGCAAGTGATCAAATCAAAAATTCTGTGCCTGTAAGAGCAAACTTACTTGAAAAAGAAGAAATTCAACGTTTGTATGAAAAAACAGGCGATGTGGACATCCTTGTGCTGAACGCTTCAATACAGTACAAAAG
>JAAZFB010000602.1 GCA_012511915.1 Clostridiaceae bacterium | reverse complement strand
GATAAATACATATTTTGTGTTTTATCTAACCAGCCGCAAAGTATCCTTTCTTTTGTTCCTAACAATTCGGGGACTGTTTCGGCAATAAAGTCAATCAACGGTTGGATTTTCCCTCGAGAGCGAACGCCTGTATGTGTTAGTCGATATCCATTTCCATCTGGAATCAAGCAAGTGTCCAGGCGGATTTGCAGTCTGGAAACAGCTTTTCCTTTTTCTTCAATAGCAAAATATAGAGTAGTAACCCCAGCTCGGGTGCCCCAATGTGAATCATTTATAGATTTACCAACGCCAAAAACAGCCAAATAAACATTTTGCCGTTTTCCATGTCGGTCGAGAACCCCAAACCACCGGTAATTGCCGGAAAATTGCCCGCCGCCAGCGTTCCCGGTTGTCATAGGAATTACCCCATAATCGGTAACAATAGTGCACCCAGGTATGACAAAAGGACATTCAATCTTATGCGCTTCGTCTAGTAAGCAGAATGCTAAGTTCAATAGAAAAGATGCTAGACCTCGTGGGGGTTCTCCACTAATTACTCCTTCCCAAGTATATTTTTGTATCACATCAGGTTGCGATAAGGCAGCATATTCTGGCCTTACCCATTGAGCCGATGTAAGCCCTGCAGACTTGATATTTGCAGAATCACACATTTCTTTATAATGCGGCAATTCACGCAATGCTTCAAACTCACCTGTATCTGCATCAAAATGATATATATGTGACACATCACCGTTTGTAAGTAAAACGAAAGGTGCTTGCAAAATGGTATTATAACGCAACAGTTGAATTGTAGGCTCGCCTTCCAATGCTATCCCCGGTGCTTTACACTCTACCAGCAAAATATATTTCCGTTTCCCTGATTGTAACTGCCCCACTAATATATCAACGCGATCTCTCAGCTCACGGTCGATGTGAGCAAGACTTTCTTCGACAAACATAGTTTCTTTTGGGATGCCTTTTTGCTGATTCAGATAGGAAATAACCCTTTGACGCACCGTCTCTTCGGGTGTTACCGGAATCCCTTTTTGGCGAATCGGGTCAATGTATCGCTTTATTCCATAGTCATCTTCGTATATCTCTGGCAAAGACTCTTTTTTGAAATCGATAAACAACGGATACGCATCAAGCACGGAATAATCTGGGTTTGGGTTAAGCAGATACGGCATAGCGATTTCTCGTTCTTTTATTGTTAGTGCTATCGCTTCTTGAAAATCCGTTGATTGAATCTCCTTCAACAAACGATAAGAGATGCCGGGGAATCCCGCAAATAAATATGCATCAGAGAGATAAAGCCGAGCCTCGTCTTCGGGTATTCGTTCAACCGCCTCATTAAGCCAACGAACAGCATCTTCAATTCGATTAAGACGAATCAGGCACTCCCCCTTGTCACAAACCGCCGATTTATGCAATGGGTCAATTTTTAGAGCTTGTTCGAAGCATGGTAAGGCATCCTGAGGTCGCGCAAGTTCCAATAATGAAAACCCTAAGTAATCCCAAGGTGCAACATTGTTTGAATCAGCTGATGACCACTCAAGCGCGCCTAAATAAAGAAATGGAATAAGGAAAATATCGCCAGTCTTTTGATATTGCTGAAATATTTGTTCGACATTCTTTTTTGCCAGATCAGGGCGCTCTTGTTCTTCAGCGATACTTAGAGATAAATTGACAAGCTGAGCCGTAGATTGAATTTTATCAACAAATGCCATCAATTCAGTTGATATCGCCTTATCGGGGAAATAAAAGTTTTGAAATTTTGGCAAGGGGATCGGCAAGAACAGGCGATTATTCTTAGAAAGCAAAAAAGCGTCTTCAGTTTTACAAATGGCGCGAAAGTCCCGTTGCGTTGGTAGGTGGTACTGCATTTGCATATGCAACGTTGCGTTTCTATACCATCCGCACAGCAAGTTATCTTTTTGATCTACAAACAATATGTTGACATTATTTATGACCTCTTTGTGAAATGCTTTCGCAAAAGCCAACTCAAAACCAGAATTGGTCACATTGAAAAGAATATCCAAGCATTCACCATTTGCATCGAAAAAGGCACTGCTTATAGTGAGTGTTTCTAAAGTCTCTTTGGTAATATGTGTTATCAAGCAAGTATTCATATCGTCAATCTCCGTGTATTCTGTATTGCACTGACCGGCATTTTCCGTTAGCCTAAAAGTCTTTATTTCCGTTTGTTCGCCCTCTTGACCTGTTTGGAGTTCGCCAGCACCTTCATCAGTACTACCCATTCTTCCTGCGTGAGCTTGGATGTATTCAGCTGCAGCGCTCTTCGTTTGTGCGGTTGCGAAAGTTATTTTTACAATTTCATTATATCATAGTGCTGTGGACCGAAACAGGCATTCAGGTAAACTGTCCGTGCCAAAACCGGCATATATTATGCCGCTTGTGTATTGCCACGCCAAACACCCCGTGCTAAAATGAATTTGGATGGGAGAACCAGATATGATTGCGCAAAAGCTCGACCTCTTGATGAAGGCGGCAAATACGCAAAACTCCGATTCGAGATCTCATCCGATTTTTTCTTTCAGGACCCTCCGTCGCGCCCGACCGTTTCACTATGGGAACAAAAAACGAGAGCTGCGACGGTCGGTTTGCGAATGCGGAAGATGCAAAGGAGGTCATGAATCAGCTGAGCAAGCATGCAGGACATAATCTGGAAATTAACCTGACCGCCCGATAAATACTATTGGCTGCGGTCTAAAATTGTTAGATGGAGGGATAAATAATGATATATCGTACTCTGCGACGCTTTCTGTGTCTGCT
>JAAZFB010000601.1 GCA_012511915.1 Clostridiaceae bacterium | reverse complement strand
GTGATTAAATAGAGGCGGCGCTTAAATAGAAGCAGCCAAGCTTTCAAGATTTTCCCGGGGTCCGGAACTTAAAAATTCCACTCCGGGATTCTTGTCTTTCAGGGCTATTCCTTTTTCTTTCAAAACATTTACCAGTCGGCGGGCCACTGCCGGGGCGGGGTCGATAAACTGAACATCAGGATAGCCTTCGTCAGATGCAACTTTGCGGAGTGTTTCGAGCAGGAAAGGATAGTGGGTGCAACCCAAAACTATTCTGTCGGCACCTTCTTCCAAAAGGGGAGTGAGGCTTCTGCGCACAACATTTTCGGCATGAGGACCTGTAAGTTCTCCGTTTTCCACAAGTTCAACAAAGCCTTTGCCCACATGCTCTATAATTCGCACATTGTCCTCGAAATGGCCTTTGGTGGTGAGATATTTACTTGCTTTGAGGGTGCCTGCGGTGGCAAGTACCCCTATGACTCCGCTTTGAGTACCGAGAGCGGCGGGCTTTACAGCCGGCTCCATGCCTACGAAAGGTATTGAATATTCCGAGCGAAGAACCTCTATTGCCGCACCCGTAGCGGTGTTGCATGCAAGGACTGCGGCCTGTGCCCCTCGAGCCAGGAAAATATCAGTGATTGTACGCAGCCTGTCCCTGATGAAGTCGGGCGTTTTTTCGCCATAAGGGCAATTGGCATTGTCGGAATAGTAAATATAACGCTCATCGGGCAGAGCCTTGCGTATTTCACGAAACACTGAAAGCCCTCCCACGCCTGAATCCATTATGCCGATAATTGCCATGTTTATGCGAATTTAGTAATTAAATGTTTGCTTGAGCAGCTTTGTCGGCATCTGATTGCGGATCTTCGGACATAATTTTCAGAATATTCGAGACGGCATATAATGGAATATCTGTAATACGCTCGTTTTTCCTATACGGAGAAAGTGAAGTTCGGAAGACATAACTCGTTTTATACCTATGACAGAAAGATTTGAGGGATTTCGCCTTAAGGTTGAGTTGGGCTTTTGCTTCCAGCGGTGCAATAATAGCATTGTATTCAAGAACGAAGTCCAGTTCTGCAATTCCGGTGTCGGGAGACCAATAATGGACGGACATGTCTTCTTCGTCCATATGGTATGCAAGTTCCTGCATGACAAATTGCTCAGTGAGGGCGCCTTTGTATTGTTTGTAGAAGTTTGTTCCATCAATGAGTGTCCTCTGATTAAGAGAGCACATAGCGCCGAGTATTCCTATGTCCACTACAAAAATTTTGAAATCGCTTTCGTTCTCAAATCCCTTAAGGGGGGATTCTCCTGCACTGACGCGGGTTAGCTTATATATAATGCCAGCATCTTTCAACCACTGGATAGCGGTTTCGAAATCTTTGGCGCGAGCCCCGGTTCGTACTGCAGAATAGATAAACTTTTTGTTTTCTTTAGACAAGTGAGCAGGAATACTATCCCAAACCAAATGTATTCTGGATATTACTTCACTTGGCGGATGCTTGGAAAAATCCCTCTTAAATGATTTTACGAGTTCTCGTTGGATTTTCCTGACTTTGGTATAGTCTCCGGTGTCTATGAATTTTTGTACGGCTTCAGGCATGCCACCGACAAAAAAGTATTGACGGAGAATGTTTTCGTACTGATTACCGAATACGTTTATGAGTTGCCAATCACAGCTTCTTAGAATTTCATACAATTTATTTTTACCTAATGCCAATAAAAATTCGGCATAGTTCATGGGGTATATTTTAAGGAAAGAAATTTTTCCTACAGGGAAAGAATCGCCCTTGTGATCAATTACACCAAGCAGAGAGCCGGCCGCAACAACATGTAGGTCTTTTGCGTCATTCTCAAAATATTTTAAGGCTAGAAGACCTCGTGGAGCCCACTGTATTTCATCAAAAAACACTAAAGTCTTGCCGGGTACAATTGTTTTGCCGGAGAATGCACTTATGGCAAGGAATATCCTTTCGAGGTTGAAATCAAGCTCGAACAAACTTCTCAATGCCGTTTCCTTTTCAAAGTTAAGTTCAATATAGTTTTCAAATTCGTTGGCTCCGAGTTCCCTTACAAGCCAGGTTTTACCCACCTGTCTCGCCCCTTCCATTAATAGAGGCTTTCTACTTCCGTTTGGCGTTTTACACCATTCAAGGAGTTTGTAATATGCAAATCTTAACATAATATACGCATTGACATCAATGCAAAGATAATGATTTACGTTGAGATTTATGTTAAAAACGCATTTTATTCGTCAATAAAAATGTAGTTACAAGCATTTATTCGTTTAAAAAAATGTGATTATCAACATTTATTCGTTGAATAAAATGAGTTTGTTTCTCGAGTTTTCAGTATCTCTTCCTTCTGACTTTTTATCTTGCATAAATATCTGAAAGGCTCAATCGAGCGGTATCTAATGACCTTTACCAAGGTATAGGCATAGATATAAGGCCATATTCTCCAAAGGGGTTTGAGGGGATTGCACAAGTCCACAAGAGATTTTACATAATAATTTCTGCGTATAAGTTTCTCTTTTGGCTCTTTACGGAAGGCGCGGTC
>JAAZFB010000600.1 GCA_012511915.1 Clostridiaceae bacterium | reverse complement strand
GCTACACGTCTTGGCATTATGGCTTATATATTACCCTTTTTATTTGTTTACTCGCCATCGCTAATTCTGATAAGTAAAAATTCGATAACTATTCTTGCCTCCGTTGTAACAGCAGTTATTGGCACTTTAGTTTTAAGTATTGGGTTGGTTGGTTATCTGTTTCAGATTGTTCCGATGGCTCGCCGAGTTTTGTTTTGTATCGCCGGTGCTGCACTTCTAATACCGTTCCAGCATGATATGATAATTAAAGTTATAATATTGAACGTAACTGGGTTGCTGTTAGCAACGTTCCTGCTCCTATGGGAGTTTAAGCGCCGTCAAGTTGTAACGGTTTCTGTAGTTAGTAATCATGGATACACGCAACAATAAAATAAGCAAACCCAGAAATTTTATAAAGCCGGAAAAATTTCTACCAGGAGGTTACTTGCAGATGAGAAAAATTGGTATTGTAACCGACAGTGCCGCCAACTTGTCACCGGAAATTGTAAAAGAAAACAATATTAATATTATACCGTTTAAAATTACTATGGGAAGCAATACTTTTTATGATGGAGTAAATCTTACGGCAGAAGAGCTTTACGAGTTAATGGAAAAATCAGAGGAGGTTCCCGTTGTTTCTCCTCCCAGTGCCAGTAAATTTTTGGAAGTTTTTGAAATGCTAAGGCAACAAGGTTATAATTCTGCCATTTGTATACTCTCTAGCAACGGCATTTCTTCAGCTTATAATGCTGCCTGTGAAGCTAGGGATATGGTAACCTCCTTTCCTGTGATGGTTATTGATAGCCATGTAGCCACTATGAGCCAGGGATTTATGGTTCTGGAAGCAGTCAAAGGAGTGGAAGAGGGATTAATGTTTACCGAAGTGGTGGAAAAAGTTTGGGATCTTCGGAGCAGGGTTCAATTTTATGGCCTTGTAGGCATGCATCATTATCTGGCACTTCCCAGAAGACTGAGAAAAGTATCGACTTATTTTCGTGACTTATTTAATATAAATTCCATTATAACCATCGATAACGAAGATGGGTCGCTCAAATCTGTAGCCAGAGTAAAATCTTGGCTACAGGGTTTTAATTATTTTTTTAAAAAGATTGAGGATGAGCTTTCATTAAATGGAGAGTTGCTGCATGTTAGTATTGTTCATGCCAATGAAGCCAGGAAGGCGAAGGAACTTTATAAAATGATCTCACAAAAATTTCAATATAAAAGAATTTATCTACAGGTACTTACACCGGTTATTGGCTGTTATACTGGTCCGGGATTAGTTGGCATTAATTTCTTTGTAACCGCCTGTATATTTCCTTTGAAGAATGGCCGGAAAAAGGCAGATGCTATTTATTGCAACTCAAGCGGAATTGCTGTCTTTTAATCTGACAATCCTTAAGAGAGATCCTGTTTACAATTGTAAAACCCGTGATATTGTGATATAATTCAGAAAAGAATTTACAAATCTAATGATAATAGGAGGTGAGTCTAAGCTTACAGGGGCTTAGGCTGAATTTGAAAATTAAAAGCGGTTTAGAGCTTTTCGAGCTGTCAGGACAAGCAGAAATGGTGATTCATCCAACATTGGTTTGGGATAATGATAATGTCATTTTAATAGATTCTGGCCTTCCTGGCATGCTGCAAGCTTTCCAGGACGCTATAGAAAGAACCGGAGTAGTGTTTAGTAAGCTAAATAAGATAATTCTTACACATCACCACAGGGATCATATTGGTAGTTTGTCAAATCTACTAGAGGCAGTAGATCACAAGATAGAAGTGCTGGCGCATCAAGCGGAAAAACCCTATATTGAAGGTAACAGGCAGCTTGAACCGGAGATAATTAGACAAATGTTGGAAGCCTTGCCCGACAAACAACGTCTGCAAATTGAACATCCACAGGCAGTGCATGTTGGTACAACGCTTGAAGATGGTCAGGAATTACCGTTTTGTGGCGGCATTGTTGTTATACATACACCCGGGCACACACCAGGACATATCTGTTTGTATTTAAAGCAGTATAAAGTACTTATACCCGGAGACGAGCTTATTGTTGACGATGGTCAACTCTTGGGGCCACGCCCCGAATTTACGCCTGAACTATCTGAGGCGATTAAATCTCTTGATAAACTAATGCAATACGATATCGAAACTATAATGTGCTACCATGGCGGTTTGTACAGAGGAAACATAAGGCAGCGTATTGCTGAGTTGGCCATGAGGCATAGTTAAAATTGGAAGTCAAGGTGTACTTTCATAACAGAAAATAGTTAGGGAAAGTCAATTTCATGCAACAAGATATTTGTTGATGGTAGGGGTTAATTAAATGAATAAAAATGTTAATAAAGATAATAATGAGCTGTTTATGAATCGTAAAGAACAAATTATTGAAAAAGCTAAGATACTATTCTATAAGAATGGATATGATAATACATCAATGAGAGAACTTTCCAAAGCCACAGGATTGAGTGT
>JAAZFB010000599.1 GCA_012511915.1 Clostridiaceae bacterium | reverse complement strand
GTTTCTTATTTTGCGGTATACCTCTGAAAGTTGTTTTAGAATGTCTACCGAAATACGAATATCAGATTTATAATCGGCTGAGGCGGTCCATAACCCTAATATGTCAGCACCATATAGATCAACAATATCAAGCGGCGGTATCCCGTTGCCGCGGGATATACTCATTTTCTTTTTCTCTTCCTCTATTACAAAGCCGTGCGTCAGAACTGTTTTATACGGTGCAACGCCGTTTTTGGCAACTGATGTTAATAGCGAAGATTGGAACCATCCCCTGTATTGGTCGTTGCCCTCTAAATACATATCAGCAGGGAATGCCAAATCTTGCCTTGTTTCAAGCACTGCCGAATGTGAAGAGCCGCTATCGAACCATACGTCCATGGTATCTGTTTCTTTTGTGAAGGTTTCACCACCGCAATCACATTTAAAGCCATCCGGCAGCAGTTCTTTGGCATTAAGGGTAAACCATGCATCCGATCCCTGTGTTTTAAAAATCTTAGCAACAGACATTATTGCGGTTTCATCAATAATCGGTTTGTTACACTGTGTGCAATAAAAAATCGGAATAGGAACACCCCACAAGCGTTGACGAGAAATACACCAATCTGCACGTTCCGATACCATACCTTTAATTTTATCTTCGCCCCATTCAGGAATCCACTTAACATTTGAAACCGCTTGCAATGCCGCATCTTTAAAAGCCTTAACCGAGGCAAACCATTGATTTGTAGCACGATAAATGATAGGCTCACCGCATCTCCAACAATGCGGATACGAATGTATTATCTGCTCCACAGCAAGTAATGCTCCGCTATTTGTTAATTCCTCTGTTATCGCTTTATTGCTCTTATCATAAAACATTCCGGCAAACTGACCGGCATGCTCATTCAGAAACCCTTTTCCATCAACCGGCACTATCATGGGCAAATTATATTGTTTGCATGCTTCGTAGTCTTCAGCACCGTGACCCGGCGCAGTATGTACGCAACCGGTACCAGCTTCCAATGTGACATGGTCGCCTAATATAACAACGGAATCTCGCTCAAGAAAAGGATGCGAGCAAACTATATATTCCAAATCGCTGCCCTTATATTTGGAAATTATTTCGTATTCACTTATTCCTGCCGCTTTGCATACCGACTCTATAAGTTCAGATGCAATAACATATATTTCATTATTTACCTTTATTAAAGAATATTCAAAAGATTTGTTGAGTGCTATTGCGACATTGCCCGGCAAAGTCCATGTAGTTGTAGTCCAAATTACAAAATACACGTCTTGTTTTAATTTGCCGAACAACCCTTTGTCGTCCTTTACACGGAATTTAACATATATAGATTGCGTTGCACTGTCTTTATACTCTATTTCCGCCTCTGCCAAGGCGGTATTGCAGTCCGTACACCAAAAAACCGGTTTTAAACCTTTATATATAAAACCTTGCTTTGCCATTTTGCAAAATATCTCTATCTGTTTAGCTTCATATTCGGGTTGTAATGTCAGATATGGGTTATCCCAATCCGCAAAAATACCCAATCTCTTAAACTGCTCGCGCTGGCTGTCTACATATTTAAGCGCAAAATCACGGCATATCTGCCTGAATTCCACGGGCGCAACAGCCTCTTTGTCAATCTCTACCTTTTGTATTGCCTGACGCTCGATAGGCAAGCCATGGGTATCCCATCCGGGCACATACGGTGTAACATAACCGGTCATGCTTTTTTGCTTTAACACAATGTCTTTTAAAATTTTATTTAGGGCATGACCTATATGAATATCCCCGTTTGCATACGGAGGCCCGTCATGCAAAATAAACTTAGGCTTCTCTTTGCCAAGTTCTATAAGTTTGCCGTATAAATTCATTTTACCCCACTTCTCAAGCATTTCCGGCTCTCGCTGAGGCAAATTCGCCCTCATCGGGAATTCCGTTTTGGGCAAATTTAACGTTTTGCCGTAATCCTCTGTCAAAAAAACCAACTCCTATAATTATTCTGTTTCATCCACAGCTACATCGTATGTTGTTGTGTCTTCATCCGCCGGTTGTTCGTCTATATCCACCGGTTGTTCGTCTATTCCTTGTTCGTAGGCTGCATCACTGCCGCTGCCTGTGTCTGCATTATCTGCGAGTTCTTGCAACGCCTCGTTTACACCTACCAACTCGGTTAGGGTCTTATCTGATGCCGCACTACTTAACAGATCAAGCTGTGAATTAATAAGGGCGGTCATTCGAGCGCGATAAACATCGATGCTCCTTTTTATTTCATCGTATTTCTGCGAGATGGTTTTAACCTCGTTATGCGCATCCGAGACTAATTGTTTAGCTGTCGTATACGCCTCATCAGTAATTGCTTTTGCCTTTTCTTTTGCAACATGTTGAATGCTGTCCCCAGTTTGCTGCGCGGTAACAAGGGTGCTTTTTAAAGTATCTTCCAACGCTTTATAATGATTAATGGTGTCTTGCATTGAAATTATTTTATCGCGCGATTCAATATTTTGTCTGTATAATTGCTCGTAGCTTTCAATTATCGTATTTAAAAACTCATCGACCTCTGTTATGCTGTACCCGCGAAATTCTTTTTTTAATATTTTATTTTGAATATCCAATGGTGTTATCACGTTTTTACCCCCTTTATTTAAAATTTAAAAGCGAATATAACTCCATATCAGCCCTTTTACAAGTCGGATAAGTAAGAAAGCAATTATCGGAGAAAAATCAAACATAATCCTTCCGATTGATGACTCTATCAACCTGCGAATAGGTGCAAGAATTGGTTCTGTCAGCATATATAAAATTTCAATAAACTTATTATACCCGATGGGCAACCATGATACTATTACCCGAATGAGCAACAAAAGTTCAACCAAACTTAATATTCGTGTGAGAAGATATCCAAACATTGCTATGACCTTTTACCTTTCTTGTGTCTAACTAAAATCTTACCCGACAGTTTTTATGTATATAAACTAATATTCAATACCGGTTAATAACTCCAGGGAAAAACGCCTTTACTTCTTAATTCATCCCTGAAATCGCCCATAATTCCGACATTGTAAGGCGCTATTAAAAATATACCGCTTGATATTTTTTGTATATTGCCATCAAGTGCAAATACAGCCCCACTTAAAAAATCAATTACCCTGCGTGCAATTTCACGCTCTACACCCTCTAAATTGATGACAACCGGTTTTTTTGATTTTAAATGCTCTGCAATATCCCTCGCCTCATCAAAAGTCTCGGGCGAAACGACAACCACTTTAAGCTGTGTTGTGGTGTTTATGTTTACAACCTTGCCTTTCTTTACTGTGTATTCGCGTTCCTCATCAGCACCCGATTCTAAAAAATCTTGCTCTTCCAAATCTGAATCAAAACCGACAAAACTTTTTACTTTGTTAAAAAAACTCATTTTACAACCCCCAACCATTATTAATTTCTATTTCCAAAAATGCCGGTACCGACGCGTACAATATTTGCCCCGCATTCGATTGCCGCTTCAAAATCCGACGTCATTCCCATAGACAAGCTTTCCATAACTATATTATGGTATTTTTTGCCCCTAATGTCAATAAATAAATTATTACATTTTTCAAACAAATTTTTCAGAGTTGCTTCGCTTGCCCCAAAAGGTGCCATAGTCATAAGCCCGCATACCCTTATATTATGTAGGTCTTGAACACCCTCAAGCATATGTGGCAGTTGCGTTTGGGGCATACCAAACTTGGAAACTTCACCCGAAAGGTTTAGTTGAATTAATATTTTCTGTGTTATACCAAGCTCTTTTGCTTGCGTATCTATTTGCTTTGCTAAGTCTAGACTATCTACCCCATGTATAAGGCACACCTTATTAACAATAAGTTTTACTTTGTTTGTTTGTAGATGCCCTATAAAATGCCATTTAAAACCGGGTAGGGCTATTTGTTTTTTTAAAAAATCCTGTGCCCTATTTTCGCCATAATTGTCAAGCCCGCTTTCAATAG
>JAAZFB010000598.1 GCA_012511915.1 Clostridiaceae bacterium | reverse complement strand
GCTGGTGTCAAATTGAAGTTTTTTATCGTAGCCGCCCGCAATGACAATTACTTTATTGTCGAAAGAATGAAAACATGCCTTTGTGCGTGTTGGTGTAGTGGCAATGGAATCATTATAATATTTAACACCGTTAACTTGCCGAACAAATTCGATTCTATGTTCAACGCCGGTAAATGTTTTGGCTACCTGTTGAATGGTCTTTGTATCAACAATTCCCCAAACAGCCCCAATTGCCGCCATGAAATTTTCTATATTATGCTTTCCGACAAGTGCTACATCACTGCAATTTAAAACCGGCACACGATTGACGCAAATATAATTATCGATGATTGTAATGTTGCTTGTTGTATTTTCCCCAAAAGTAATAACTTCTCCTTTGGCCTTTGGGATAAACGAATTTGTTATTTTGTTGTCTGAATTGACAATAAGTTTGCCCGCCTTGCTTTGATGAATATATATATTCTCCTTTGATTTGATATATTCTTCAAATGAGCTGTGGTAATCGAGATGATTTGGGGTTACATTGGTTATTACCGCTGTTTTTGGGCTTTGTTTCATTGGCTGAAGCTGAAAACTGCTAAGCTCCAATATAACTTTGTCTTGTGGTGAAATTGATGTTATTTCACTTAGTAAAGGTTTGCCGATATTACCACCCAAATGACAATTATAACCCGCATTTTTTAGCAACTGATATATCAATGTTGTTGTAGTTGTTTTCCCGTCGCTTCCGGTAACGCCTATAACATCTGCAGGGCAAAGCGAAAAAAATGCTTCCATTTCCGAGGTGATTTCGGCGCCCCTGTTCTTTGCAGCAACAAGTTGAGGGGTATCAATATTTATACCGGGTGTTTTGAATATAATTTCTTCATTTAAATCATCAAGATAGCTTGCGCCAAAAACATATTGTATATTACAATCTTTTAATTGACTCAATTCGTTGAGTAATTTTGTTTTGTCTTTATTATCCCTTGCAGTGATTATCGCGCCAAATTCATAAAGCATTTTTATAAGGGGGATATTGCTAATACCAATCCCCAAAACAGCAACTTTTTTATTTGCCACTTGTTTTTTAAATTCAACTAATGTCAAATAACTCACCATCCTTTAATACTAATTTCCTTGTAATACTATTCCCATTTTAAAATGTTGACACGAATGTGTCAATATTTTAAAATGGGAATAGTATTATATTTGCGAGTTGATTGAATTTAGTATAATATCATTAAAGCACCTGTTTAAGGTGCTTTAACTTTATACTAATTTATTAATTGAGCTCTAGTATTATTCAGGTTGTTCCGACTGCTCGGCAGCTTCTTCAGGTTCCAACAAGGCACGGATGCTAAGACTGATTTTTTTATTTTCCCAATCAATGTTTGTTATTTTAGCTGTTACTTCTTGTCCCACACTTAGCACACTTGATGGTTTAGCAATTCTTTCTGTTGATATTTGAGAAATATGGATAAGTCCATCAACTGTCGGCAACAACTGTGCAAATGCACCAAATGCGACAATTCGGACTATTTTAGCTTGTACAACATCCCCGATGTTGTACATCTCTTGTGCTTTTAGCCACGGGTCATCCATTTTTCGCTTATAGCCAAGGGAAACTTTATTTTTTTCTTTATCAAGGGAAATAATGAATACACTAATTTCATCACCAACATTTATCACTTCGGATGGATGCTTTATACGGCTCCAGGATAATTCTGATATATGCACTAATCCATCAATACCGCCTATATCGACAAAAGCACCAAAATCGGTAAGTGATTTAACAACACCTTTATATTCTTTACCTTCCTCTGCATTTTCCCAGAATTCTGCTTTTTTCTTGGTATTTTCCTCCGCCAATACAGCCTTAATCGAACCTATTATTTTACGTCTTCTTTGATTATTTTCAATTATTCTAAAAGAAACCTCTTGCCCAACAAGTGTGTTCAAATCTTGTACATAACGCAAACTTGCCAATGACGCGGGTATAAATACGCGTGCTCCGCTGTATAATACAATAATTCCGCCATTAACCGTTTCAACAACTTTACCTGTTAATACTTCCTTTGTATTGGCAGCCTCTTCAAGTTTTTTTCTTCCTGCTATCGTTTTTAGCTTTTTAACCGAAAGGCCAACCGTCCCCTCAACATCACTGACACGGTAAACAAAAGCTTCAATCTCATCCCCAATCTTAACTAATTGATCCAAATCCGGGTTGGGAACATCTGTAAACTGATCTACTGGTATTACTCCATCTGCTTTAAAGCCGATATCAACATATATTTCAGTTGGCGTTATACCAATAACGGTGCCTTTAACAATATCACCGGTTTTAAGATCGATTAAAGACTGATCGACTTGCTCAGCAAAGCTAAGTTCTTGGGTTGTTTTCTCTTCTGACATAATACTAATGACCTCCTTAATAATCCACTGCGGGGTTGAAGCTCCGGCTGTAATACCCACAATACATTTATCAAAAACTGACTTAGGCAGTTGTGATGCTGTTTCAACTAAAAAAGTATCTTTGCATATCTTTTTGCATTTTTCAAACAACTGTTTTGTGTTTGAACTGTGCCTTGCCCCAATTACTATCATTGCATCAACTTGCTGTGCTATTTCTTCTGCTTGGGTTTGTCTTTGATATGTTGCATTACATATTGTATCAAAAACCACAACACCTTTGCAAGTATCTGACGCGAAAGTTTTAATTTTATCCCATTCATCCTTCGAAAAAGTTGTTTGGGCAACTAAACACGTGTTATCCAACCCTCCCAAATTTTCAAACTGATGAAAATTTTGCACAATAACAGCGTCGTAATTACATATGCTGTTAATCCCCATTACTTCGGGATGGTCTTTATCGCCTACAATAATTATTTTATATCCTTTAGTATAGTATTCGTCGACAATTTTATGAATTTTTTTAACAAACGGACAGGTTGCATCTATATATGCAATATTCGACTTTGCTATTTTTTTGTAAATGTCTTTTGTTACGCCGTGTGTCCGTATTATCAAAGAAGAATTCAACGGTAAATCGTTTATGTCATCAATTTGATTAATGCCAATCCCTTTTAGTTGCTCAATTACTAGTTCATTATGAATTAAAGGACCAAGCGTAAAAACTTTGTTTTTCCCCTCTGCGGCATTGTAAGCAATATCCAATGCCCTTTTTACACCGAAACAAAAACCTGCATTATCAGCTAACAGAATTTGCATTTGATGAATCATCACCTTCACCGGACAGACTGTAGATGTGCCGCATGAGTTCTACGCTTAATTGGTGCAACTGCTGTTGTGTAACCTTTTGGTTATAGTATTCGGTATAATAAATCGGCTTTCCAAATATAATCTTTAAGTTGCCGGACGGTTTGTATTCGCCCGTTATCAAAGCCGGTTGTATGGGGACTTGTCCCTTTATTGCAAACAAAACTGCACCGGATTTTACTTTTTCAACATCTGTATTTTTTCGTGTGCCTTGCGGGAAAATCAGTATTGAACCTCTGCTGCGCAATAACTTTATTATTTTTTTGAGCGTTCCCGTCTCAACATTATTCCTTGTAATTGGTATAATGCCCAAACCACTTAAAAACCAACCTAAAAGCCTGTTAGAAAACAGTTCTTTTTTTGCTAAAAAGTTTATTTTTTTTGGCAAATATGCAGCAAGCAACAGTGGGTCAAAATTGCTTTTATGATTGCCAGAGAAGACAAACCCCTCGTCTTTTATTAAATTATCTTTCCCTTGTATTTTGGGGTTGAAACAAACCCGGAAGAAAACACGCAACAACGTTTGAGCCAATATATATATTACTTTAAAAGACAATTCAGTCTCTCCTTTATTGTATCGCTCAGAAGCTTTATTGATTGTTCAAGCGTATTTCCGGTTGTATCGATAACAATTGCACCGTCCGGCACCACCAACGGCGCAAGTTCGCGGTTTGAATCGTTGGTATCGCGGTAATTCATATCAGATAAAACATTTTCAAACGAGACATCCTTACCTTTTTTTAAAAGTTCGTTATATCTTCTTTTTGCCCTATCCTCTAAAGATGCAGTAAGGAATATCTTAATATCTGCATTCGGAAGAACATAACTGCCTATATCCCTACCGTCCATAACTATATTATTTTGTTTGGCAAGTTTTCTTTGGATATTTGCAAGACTGATTCTTACTGCCGGAATTGCAGACACATCTGAAGCCGCAATAGAGACTTCAGGCGTCCGAATCTCTGCAGTAACATTTTTATCGTCAAGAAAAACTTGCTGCCCATTGTCGCCATGTTTTAAATCTATTTTAATGTTGTCCATAAGTTGCGCTATTAAATTTGAATCATTTTTTGTATCATAATTTAAAGAAAGAGCCTTTAAACCTACAGCACGATACATTGCACCGGTATCTATGTACAGAAACCCCAGTTGCTCAGCAACAATTTTTGAAATTGTACTTTTACCCGCCCCTGCGGGTCCATCAATAACTATTTGTATATTATCCATGGTAAAACCTCTTTATCCAACATTATACACCGAAAAGCAAACTAATACAATAGTTATTTTATAAATATTCTGCCGACGAATGAAATATTTGAATTTACATTAACACTACTTGATATACTCTCGGCATCAATATTCGAAGACATTTCGATTATTTGTACAGAAAACGGATCTTTAACTCTTGTGCCGTCTATTTCTAAAACAGAATTATCCGATACGGTAACGGTGATTTTTCTATCATAAAAAACGGCTATCGGCTGACCATTTTGCATAAATTCAATGTCAGACGTGGGTTCGGTGCCTGTTAATAGAAGTGTTAACTCAGCAAGTGAAGAGGTTGAATCATCGGCATTTTTATATAAGCTTTCAAACCGTTCTGTATTAGTAAAAACCGCCCGTGCATTCGGGAAGGTTAAAACAAATTGTGATAGCATAAGAGCAGACAAAACAATAATCAAAATATTTAAATATATTTTGTTGACATTAAAAATGATCGCCTTACGATGCCTAAAACCCTTACATTTGGGTTCTCGCATAATCAAACCACCTCTTATACTGTTCCTAAATTAAAGAATAGTATTATTAGTTATCTTATGCTTTTTGTGCTTTTTATATGCTCACCGGCCAAAAAACCGGTACTAAAAGCTATTTGTAGGTTGTACCCGCCGGTTACTGCATCTACATCTATTACTTCTCCGGCGAAAAAAAGGTTAGAGACAAGCTTTGATTCCATTGTTGACGGGTTAATTTCATCGGTACATACACCGCCGGATGTGATAATTGCTTCTGAAATCGGGCGTGTTTTGGTAATTGTCAAAGGAAAAGCTTTTAATATACCAACAAGTGCGCTACGCTCTGCTTTTGTTAATTGATTTACTTTTTTATTTGGATTTATGCCGGACAGCATAATAACCACCGGAATTATTTTCTTAGGCAGTAAAAGGTTTAGGGAATTTGAAAAGTCTTTATTCTGTGCTGTGTTAAAATCACGTACAATACGTATATCAAGCTGTTCATTTGATAAGGCAGGTTTTAAATCGATAAATAAATTAATTTTTTCTGTAAAGTCTTTAATTTCTGCACTTGCTCTGAGTATTAACGGGCCGGATACGCCAAAGTGCGTAAAAAGCATTTCACCAAAATCGGAAAATACTTGTTTGTCTCCTTTGAAAAATTTTACGTTAACATTTTTCAAAGAAAGCCCCATCAAATCTTTAACCCAGTTTTCCTTAACAACAAGCGGTACTAAAGATGGTGT
>JAAZFB010000597.1 GCA_012511915.1 Clostridiaceae bacterium | reverse complement strand
GGTTGACGATGATGTAAATATTTGCGAACTTTTGCGGCTGTACCTTGCCAAAGAGGGCTATGATGTATTGATTGCCCATAACGGAATTAAGGCTATGGAGCTTTTTGCGATGCATTTACCCGCAGTTGTATTACTGGACATTATGCTGCCCGGCAAAGACGGATGGCAAGTATGCAGGAATATTCGAAACATATCGCAAGTGCCAATAATTATGCTGACCGCTAAAGGTGAGACATATGATAAAGTAACGGGATTGGAACTCGGCGCAGACGATTATATTGTAAAACCCTTTGAAATGAAAGAATTAATTGCCCGAATAAAGGCGGTGCTCAGGCGCTCAGGTACGACAAATCAAGAAATTTCAACCGTTGTGGAGTATGACAACTTGAAAGTAGATATTGTTAATCACGACCTTATTGTCAGCGGCAAAAGAATTGTAATGCCCCCGAAAGAGTTAGAGTTGCTTTTTTTCTTGTCATCTAAGCCAAATAGAGCGTTTTCACGGGATAAGCTCTTAAATGAAGTTTGGGGATTTGAATTATATGGAGACACCAGAACGGTTGATGTTCATGATAGACGGATACGGGAAAAAATAGAGGGTGCAAGCGATAAATGGGAACTTAAAACCGTCTGGGGTGTAGGCTATAAGTTCGAGGTCCAAGAATAATACTAATCCTTAATTAATGAAATTTTTCTAACGCGAATTAGTATTAGCGGGTTCCGGTCGTGCGTTCACACGGAAAAAAGACCGGTTACGCCGCCGTGATTGAATTTCCGGACAGGTCTAATAATAAATGGAGGCAGCGCTATATGAAAAAGAGCATATTTGCGCCCTTGATGTGGCTTAGCATAACAATTATTATTGTAAGTGCTTGTATAATGGGATGCGTACACATTGTGCTTATAGACAAGTATATAATTTCATCCAAAACCAATGCCCTGTTGCAAAATGCGGAGCGTATAAGTGAGTTGACTGCCTCCCTTTCAACAAACTTTTCTCTTCAGCTGCAACGCTTTTATGGGCTTAATATTGACCTTATCGCACAAAGTACCCAGTCACATATAATTGTAACGGATATAAAAGGGAACGTATTAACATTTTCTTCCCCCGCTGAAAAATATATTGTCAGCAAAAATATAAATATTGAAGAGTTCCAGGCTGTTCTGGAAGGTGAAAATGTATATAAAATCGGACCTTTTGATTACATCTTCGGGAAAAAGGTTTTTACCGTGGCAACGCCGGTCAAAATACAAGACCGAGTACATGGCGTAGTTTTTTTAAGCTCGCCCGTACCCGAGATGTACAGTGACCGGAATACCTTGTTTGCTATGTTGGCAATATCCATTACCATTTCGTCCCTGGTGGCCTTTGCGTTATCATATCTCATATCCAAACGGATAATAAAACCAATAAAGGCATTAGGCAATGCCGCTCACGATTTGGCAACCGGCGATTATACAAAGCGTGTAAAAATCAGTAACGTAAGTGAACTGGCAGAGCTTGGTACCGCTTTTAATACTATGGCGGAATCTATCGAAAATCATGAGAGGGTGCGAATAGCATTCATTGCAAATGTATCACACGACCTTAGAACACCCATGACAACAATTACCGGTTTTATACAAGGAATTATAGATGGTACTATTCCACCTAACCAACATGGCCAATACCTTAACATTGTACAAAGTGAGGCATTGCGGCTTTCCAATCTGGTAAATACCTTTTTGGATATTTCAAAATATGAAGAAAATAAAGCTTCTTTAAACAAAACCTCGTTTGATATTAATGAAATGATTAGAGTAGTGCTACTGTCTTCGGAGGGTAGAATAAGACAAAAAGAAATAGAAGTCAGTTTTGAATTTGATAACGCAAATATGTTCGTTTTTGCTGACGAAAATGAAATACACCGCGTTATAATGAACCTGCTGGATAATGCGGTGAAATTTACCGAGACGGGCGGTAAAATATTAATAAGAAACATTTTAACAGAAAACAAAGTTCAGACCGGCATATCGAATACAGGTCAAGGTATTTCCGAACAGGATAAACAATATATTTGGGGAAGGTTTTACAAATCGGATAAATCAAGAAGCACCCATGAAAATGGTTACGGGTTAGGTCTTTTTATCGTCAAAAGCATTATTAATCAACAT